>JAFDGP010000298.1 GCA_019309245.1 Deltaproteobacteria bacterium
CCAGGGCGATGTCCGGGAATATGGTGAGAATCACGATGACCAGGATCATAGCGACCAGGAAAACGGTTACGCCTTTAAAAATCGTCCCCATCGGAATGTCTTTGGCCACGCCTGCAATGACAAAGACGTTAATCCCGATAGGCGGTGTAATCATCCCCATCTCCATAACGATTACTATGATGACCCCAAACCATATGGGATTGAATCCCAGATCCGTAACGATGGGGAAAATCATGGGGAGGGTGAGCATCATCATAGGGATGATGGCCATCAAACAGCCCAATATGACGTACATGACCAGAATCACAGTGAGAATCCAATAGGATGACAGGGGCAGGGCCACAACGAACTCTGCCATCCTCTGGGACAATTCGCTCAAGCCTATGAAGTAATTGAGGACATTGACGCCGATGAGGACGGTGAAGACCATGGCAGTCACTTCCGACGTGCTTATTAAGGCCTTGATAAAGGACTGTCTGGTAAATCTGCGAAGAAGCAAACCTATAATTACTGCGGAGAAGAGGCCCACTGCACCGGCCTCGGTCGCCGTAAAGATCCCGGAATAAAGGCCGCCCATGACCACTAAAAACATGAGCAGAATGGGCCAAATCTCCCTTAATGCCACCATCTTTTCAATAACCGGTGTCTTGGGGCCGGGCGGCCCTGCTGCGGGGTTAATCCTGCACTGAATGTATATCATCGCGCAAAAAACTGCGGCCAAAAGGATCCCGGGAAGAATGCCTGCCAAAAAGAGTTTACCTACGGACTGCTCGGTGATCATCGCGTAGATGATGAATCCGATACTCGGGGGAATGAGTATACCCAGTGTGCCTCCTGCGGCCACACAGCCCGTGGCCAAAGATGTCCCGTATTTGTGTTTTCTCATCTCCGGCAAGGCAACACTGCCCATGGTTGCCGCCGTGGCCATGCTGTCGCCGCATATTGAGGCAAAGCCGGCACTTCCAGCCACAGTAGCCATAGCCAGACTCCCGCGAAACCCGCCGAAAACCCGATGGAAACAGCCGTATAGATTCTCACTCAGTCCTGAGGCGAAGGATAACAAACCCATGCCGACAAACAGCGGAAGGACCGTGAACAGATATTCAGACACACTTGAATACACGGTCATTTGCAGGATTGCACCCACACTTTCCCAATCCTGGAGGTACCAGATGCCTATCATTCCACTGAACCCTATGGCCACTGCAATGGGAATGCCGGCAAAGAGAAAAACCATCAGCAGGGCCGTTCCCACAAGGCCCACTGTGAAGGGTGCCATCTCTATGGTCAAGGCCTTCAAGATCTCCGGGGTGAAGATAATGCCTGCTCCGGTAAGGAGCATCAAAAATATCCATAGCCACGGCCTAGAGAATACTCTGAACACCTCGGATTGATGTTTAAGAAACTTTACAAGGAGAACCAGGAACAGTAAGGCACAGCCGAAAGCAGTCAGCAGCAGGATAGGATAGTGGGGGATGCCGGTTATCAGGCCCGCCTCATTCATGCGAAAGGATTCTATTGATTTCTCGACCTGATACCAACAGTACAGGATTGCACAAAACATGAAGATGATGTTCGAAACGCTCGAGACAAATAGAGAAATTTTCCTGGGGTACTTTCTGCTCAATATATCCACACTGACATGGCCGTTCTTTGTTTCTGTATGAGCTATGGCTAGGAAAACCACTACTGCGAGCATGAATTGCTCGATCTCGATTACCCCCCCAATCGGGCTGTTAAAGAGGCTCCTCGCAATAACATCCACTACGGTGAGGAGTGCCATAAGCAGGACAAGACCCGCGCTTATCCAGACGCTGAAATTGGAGATCGGGGAGATCACCCTATTCAAAGATTGAGCTGCCGACTGCATAAAGGCACCATTATTATGGGGGCTCGACTTAACCATTTATTTTTTGGCCTTTGGCTTTTTTGGCACACCCATCCTTCCCTGTTTCCACCATTCATCGATCTTGTCATAGGGGTTCTTTTTGGTCTCTTCCCTAATAGCCTGTAATTTCTCGAAAATAGCCTGACCATCGTATCCCTTCTTGTTCAGGGACTCAACGTATTCATCATATAGGGGCTTCATGACCTTTTTCCATTTGGCGACCTCTTCCGGGGAAAGATAGTCGAAGACGTCTCCCCTTTTCTTGAGGGCACCCAGGACCCATTGGCCTGTATTATGAGCGGTGAGCCCAAAAAGGCGCCCAAAGGAAGGGTTGATTTCGTCAAAGACCTTACGAATATCCGGAGGAAGTTTCTCATAAGTCCGCTTGGACATGGCCCATGCGGTCGGCATGACGGCGAAGTTTCCGATGGTATGATATTTTGTCACCTCCGTAACCTTCCACGGCCATATTGCGGCGTTAGGGAGCATAGCTCCGTCCGCCAATTTTCTTTGAAGACTCATGTAAATATCCTCGGGCTTCATCTGCACTGCCGCACAGGGCAAATGCTTAACGATTTTCAGCACAGTAGCCCAAACGGTACCGATTCTCATGCCTTGCAGGTCCTCGAGACTCTTCACCTGTTTTTCTCTCAGAACCAGGTTGCTTACGTCGGAAGAACAGGGAACAAGGAGCTTTACCTTGGACCATTCCTTCTTCATCTCCGGGATCTGCTCCCACATCTTGAATCCGATTTCAACGGAGTGCTTGGGGCTTTCGGACATGAAGGGAAGACCATAACCCACACTAACGGGAAAATACTGAGGCATTCCGGATACGGGTATGAAGGCCATATCCACCACCCCGGTCTCCAAAGCCTTATAGGCCTGATGCGCCTTGACCATAGAGGAGGCGTGGTACCAGGTGATCTTGACTTGGCCGTTGGTGCGCTTTGTTATTTCTTTATCATAGAGATTAAAGGCATCCGTTACTAACGGGTGCTTCATAGGGAATATGGTGGAAGCCTTCAGCTTTATGGTCTGTGCGCCTGAAGGGGGAACCATAGCAAAACCCAGGATTAGGCAGATCAGGATAATTGAAAAACCTATCAATCGAACTTTTCCTTTTTTCATCATTTTCTCCTTTCCTAAATGTTATTGTTATTGGAATTAATGTCCTGTTACCCCCTCCCCAACCCTCCGCCTTAAAAAGGGAGGGCGGGGTGGGGGTGTATGGTTAAATTTTGTTAATAGCCCAGCATCTCGGCCCGGGTCGATACCTTGTCCTCTCCGCCGGGCTGCCCCACGCCGGGGGCCGCCTGGCTGCCCATGGATACAAAGGCCTGGGGACCGCTGGCCGCAATGGAACCCCTGCCGCCGCTCATGCCGGTCAGGCCTCACAGATTGTTCAGGTTGGCATAGCGGCCGGGATCCAGATCCCTTCCCTGCAGACCGGGATAATCA
>JAFDGP010000299.1 GCA_019309245.1 Deltaproteobacteria bacterium
AAGGCGGCAACAACCCGTGGGAGGAGCGTAGAAATGGGATTGCTCTTTGATTTGGATTTTCAAGTTGAGGTTAATAGTAAGATAACGGGATAGATAACCAGGGTCGGAGGCTGCGCTAACCAACTCTCGACCCTACTGGCGTGACCTGATTGGGGGGCGGGCCTTATAGTGTATAAGTCGTTGATTTTGTGCCTATTTTGCGACTGTATGCGTTATCATCTATACAGGAAGTGCTTGAAAGACACCACGTCATAGTAGGCACGAAGCGTCTCCGCTGTTGTCTTTTCCCACGAAAGCGTTTCCGCCAGCCTGCGGCCTCGTTCACCAACAGCACGGCGGGTCTTTTCATCCATGAGCATAGTCAGGTGATGCGTGATTTCCGTATCATCGGTTGGATCCTTCAGGATCAAGGCCTCTTTGTTTCTTATGTGCTCGGCGCTTCCGCAAAACTCGGCCCGGCTCATGATGGTGGCAAGTCCCGAGGCCATGGCCTCGATCGGGGCCATGGGACACGGGTCGGACAGCGTGGGCAACACATAGAGGTCGGCGGCTGCATAGAGGGTGGCCATGTCTTGAACGAGCCCCAAAAATGTCACCCTGTTTCGGATATCAAGCCTTGCAGCCAGCCTGCGGTATGGAGCCGTGTCTCCTCCTCCGGCCACAAGCAGCCTGGTGTTCTCATGCTTCAGGCGAGCGTATCCTCGAAACAAGGCATCTAAGCCTTTTCTTTTAAATTCCGTGCCCACGAACAAGATGGCTATGTGTTGCGAGCTGAGACCCAATGCGGACCGATACTGTCGCCTCTTTTCGGATATCCCACGGTTGTGGAAATGACTGGAATCCACGCCCGGGTAGGCCAGACGGAATGATATATCAGGAAGGGGATAGTTGGCCTGAACGTCGTTTTTCACGTTTTGTGAGACCGCAATGAACAACCGATCCTTTTTATATGCAAACTGCTGCTTTTCCAACCACAGGTAGGACAAGTGCCGTGGGCTGGTGGCCACAGAGAGCTGCATGCCAAGGTTTTTCCAGGGCCCTCGGTTTTCATTCATGAATCCCCGGTAACACGGGCAGTGGACCGTGAGCACATCGAATCGGGTGACCCGTTCGTGACTGTGAATAATGTCGAAAGACCGGTCCACCCCCCTGTTTGTCCAGCGGGAAAACGTCAATTGGTTCAGGAAGCTGGGTTTTTTAAAAAAGAATGGAATTTTGTGCATGCGGATCGTGCTGGGTATGTTCCGGGACCAGTGCTGTGCAAACACATGAACCTCGTGGTTTTCGGCCAGCCGTTTGGTGACCTCAAAGGCATACCGTTCCGCTCCGCCAGTAGTCACAAAGCGACGAATCAATACGGCAACCTTCAGTTGTTTTTTCCCTTGCATCTGCAGGGCACTCCGCCTTTAAACCTTTGACGACTTTTTGCGAAGTCATCGACCTTAAGCGATGTACAAGATTCAGGTATTGTACTGCCCTAATATGGGCATGGGGGCATTGAGGTCAACCAAAA
This sequence comes from Deltaproteobacteria bacterium, assembly GCA_019309245.1. GTDB lineage: Bacteria > Desulfobacterota > Desulfobacteria > Desulfobacterales. Next base: position 1,514 of record JAFDGP010000299.1, read on the forward strand.
AACAAAGCAAAGAGTTTTGGTTTTCTTGAGCCAATTTTGATTCCCCTCGTTTTGCCGGTGGCCGCTGATATCGAATCCTGTTCACGCCGTAAACCGTTTTGAAAGGTTATTGACAAGGATGGGAAAACTGGCTAGTTTTTTGATTGAATGTAGGCCGAAAAGGGTGTTTTTCTCCCTTTTTTGTGCTATTTGGATACAAGATCGGATGTTGAAATGTGATCGATTAAGAGGTGTCGAATGACCATTTGTGTTGTAGGTGTGGGCTATGTTGGACTGGTGACCGGGGCCTGTTTTTCAGAATTCGGGCTGCGTGTGACCTGCGTGGATAATGACGTGTCCAAGATTGAGATGCTGAATCAGGGCAAGGTCCCCATTTACGAGCCGGGGCTTTCCGAGCTGGTCCAGAAGAATATCAAGGAGGGGCGACTTGTCTTTACCACGGATATTAAAGAAGGGGTGGGAAAGGCCCTGGTGGTGTTTATCGCCGTGGGCACACCACCGGACAAGCATGGGCGTGCGGACTTGCGGTATGTGGAAGAAGTGGCCATTTCCATCGGCCAGACCATGAACGGCTACAAGGTGGTGGTGACCAAGAGCACGGTGCCGGTCGGCACCGGGAAACTGGTCGAAAAGATCATCAAGGAGAACCAGCCTTCCCCGTGTGCCTTTGATGTGGCTTCCAATCCGGAATTCTTAAGAGAGGGGTCAGCCATTGAGGATTTTATGCGTCCCAATCGCGTTGTGATCGGGGCCGAGAGTGAACAAGCGGTTGCGATCCTGCAAGACCTTTACAATCCGCTGTACCTGATCGAAACGCCTTTTGTGATCACCGATGTCGCCACGGCGGAGATGATCAAATACGCTTCCAACGCGTTTCTGGCCACCAAGATTTCCTTTATTAACGAAATGGCCAATATCTGTGAGAAGGTCGGCGCGGATGTCCACCAGGTGGCCAGAGGCATGGGATTGGATCAGAGGATCGGGCCGAAGTTTCTGCATCCCGGCCCTGGTTTTGGGGGCTCGTGTTTTCCGAAAGACACGTGGGCCATTCGACAGATCGCCAAGGAGCACGGGGTTGACTTCAAGATTGTCGACGCCGTGATCAAGGTAAATGACGAACGGCCATCCGTGATGATTCAAAAAGTGGTTGCCGCTCTGGATGGAGAGGTGAGCGGAAAGACAATCGGTATGCTCGGCCTGACTTTTAAGCCCAATACCGATGACATGCGTGAATCGCCGACGATTCCCTTGATTTGTGGTCTACAGGAAATGGGCGCCAAGTTTCAGGCCTATGATCCGGCGGGCATGGACCACGCCAGGGATTATCTCAACGACATTGACTATAAGCGGGATCTTTATGCGGTTGCGCTTGGAGCCGATGCCCTGGTCCTGGCCACGGAATGGAACCAGTTTCGAAATATCGACTGGGCGAGGGTGAAGGAGTTGATGAACAGGCCGGTTGTCATTGATCTTCGCAATATGTACAAGCCCGAACGGATGCGATCCCTGGGCTTTCAATATACGAGCATCGGGCGGCCGTGACTCTTGAGGCTCCATAACCGGCGCAGCGGCGGAGAGCCTCACCTCTGCGCCTGTTGAACCCAAATCCACCGCCAAAAAAACGAAGATCGGACTCTTATGGCATGATTGCAGCGTGTTGAACAAAAACTGGTGGTTGAAACCCATCACTTGGCTTCAGCGTGGGAAGATCCATTTTGATCTTCGTTTTTTTGGCCCTTCGGGGATGCCGAGTTTACCGGATCTGCTTTGTTGGTGGGCGCTTGAAGTACAACAGTACGTCGGCACGCCCACCGCCTCGC
>JAFDGP010000300.1 GCA_019309245.1 Deltaproteobacteria bacterium
ACGAAGAACAGCAGGAGTTCGTTCTGGGCCTTGAATACGACCTGACCGACAACTGGAGCCTGCTGGCCCAGTGGGAAAACCTGAGGCAGCGCTCGAACAACGAAGACGAGCGGACCTACCGGTATGGCTACACTATGAATACGTATTTGGTCGGGGTGTCGTTCAAATATTAATGCTCGGTTACGCATTGTCGGATTAACCGGTTTCCGTCCATAATTGGCCCTTTTTCTTTCTCAAGGCGTTCTGTGCCTTCTCCGTGCACTCGGGCGAATGGAACGAAGAAAAAGAATAGCCTTACACACAGTATGCAAAGACACAGCGGGGATGGATCGCGCCTACTGAAGTGGTTTTTCCCTGTGACTTTCCTTACCCAAATTCGTCCTCCAAAATAATGGCGGATCTGCGACTTTGAGCGAAAATGGGTAACGGCCTGTTGTTAAGATCCATAATTCTACCCCCCAAGTTCGCAACCGAAGCCCGCCATTCGTCGTCCGGACCCGCCGACGGCCAATTTGGAGCAAAGGTCAATTCAGCCTTGACTAAAATGGACTATGGGTTAAAATAGCCCTATGCGATACCTCACAAGATACGTTCTTCAGGACCTTCGGAAAAAGATGGTGTTTATCGGCGGGCCGCGACAGGTGGGCAAGACCACCCTTGCCCGGTCGATACTGCGAACCCATTTTTCTTCCGGCCGTTATTTCAACTGGGACTTGGATGAACATAGAATGGACCTCTTGAAAAAGAGATGGAAATCAGATGATAAACTGCTCGTCTTTGACGAAATACACAAATTCCCCAGATGGAAACAATGGGTAAAGGGGATATATGATGTTCGAGGAGATCAACACACAATCTTGATAACAGGCTCAGCCCGCCTGGATGTTTACCGTAAAGGCGGCGACTCGCTGATGGGACGATACCACTACTGGCGCTTGCATCCCTTTACCCTGGATGAACTTCCGGATAGTATAACCCCTGAAGAAGGCCTTGACAGGCTCATGGCTCTCGGCGGCTTTCCTGAACCTTTTCTTGGAGGAGATGAGAAGGAAGCAAGACGATGGCGAAGGGAACGTTTTGATCGGGTAATCCGGGAAGATATCAGAGACCTGGAAGGCATCAGGGACCTACAGACACTGGGTCTTCTATTGGATCTCCTTCGAGAAAGGGTGGGCAGCACAATCGTCATTTCAAATATAGCCGACGATCTCCAGGTTGCGCATAAAACAGTAAAATCATGGCTCCATGCGCTTGAGAGAATGTATTTGATTTTTATTGTCCGGCCGTTTGTGAGGTCAAGTCCCAGGTCTGTGTTGAAACCTCCCAAAATATATTTTTTTGATAATGGGGATGTTGTCGGTGACAAAGGGGCTCACTTCGAGAACCTGGTTGCTTCCTCTCTGTTAAAGAGGCTTCACTTTTTGGAGGATTCACAAGGGGATCGTTATGAACTGCATTACATAAGAGATAAGGAAGGGCGTGAAGTTGATTTTGCCGTGATCAGGGACGGTGAGCTTGAAGAGCTTATTGAGGCGAAATACTCCGACGAAAATATTTCCCGAGGCCTTTCCCACTACACGCGGAAACTGCGGCCCAAAAGAGCGTCCCAGATCGTAACAACCGTCAAGGAGTCTTATGATGTTGAAAACATCAGGGTGCTCAACCCCCTGGAATATTTTCATCAGCCTCCGTGGACCAACGGGTCCCCGTCAGCAACCCCGGCTTTTTTTTTGGATAACTGAAGGAATACCATCTTGATCATTAAGGGGGACTTTTTATGCCGGTGCTTTACAGACTTTTATCACCGATGATGATAACCGGGATGATATTGTGGGGTTAATCTGCGAACGCCCAAGATATTGTATAAAAAAATCTTGACAACGATGGTGGGGGATATAAAAGAAAAAAAGGCTAGCTCAACAGCATCCCTTAAGATCCTGGAGGTACAAAGATGACGCTGGAATTTGCCAATATCATCCTCTCCAGTTTGAATATCCTTATAGCTTTTTTCGGAGTTATGTTCGTGCTTCTTACTATATATGAATTTAAAACCCTTCATGGTTTGCGTAAAGATATCGACAAGTTAAAAAAAGAATTTAGAGAATCCGCTCATAAAACCCAAATGGCGAGTCAGCGTGTTGTGGCAAGCTATGGGACAACAAATGTCGACCAACAAATAAAGCTCCTATTGGAAGCCGTCAATATCGATCCTTACGTGTTTAACGGTTATAATGCTCTTGGTTACGCATATCTTCAGAGAAACGAAAAGGAAAAGGCCATCGATGCATTTAAAGAGGCGGTGGCGCGACATCCAAAAGAAAAAAACGGATATTTTGATTTGGCATACGGCTATTTGAAAGCTGGGGACGCAGACCTAGCCTTCAAATACTTAAAAAAGGCCGTCAAAATTGATCCCACATCAAAAGAAGATCTGAAATTCGATAGAGGGCCTTATTTTGAGGAATTGAAGGCCGATCAAAGATTTAGTCAACTAATTCAATAAGCAACAAAAACTAATTCTTCCCTCGCCAAGTCCACTCATTCGATCACCTCCTTTCCAGCCTCTTCGGGCAACCGATTATTGTAAACCGCCATTTCCATCTGGACCAAAAGGCCGGTTTCTTACCCAAATTCGCTTTGAGCGAAAATGGGTAATCGCAAAGATAAGGAAGGGCGTGAAGTTGATTTTGCCGTGATCAGGGACGGCAAGCTTGAAGGGCTTATTGAGGCGAAATACTCCGACGAAAATATTTCACGAGGTCTTCGTGACTACACACGGAAACTGCAACCGTTTTTTTTCTTGATCCTAAGAATGATTTGTTGTCTGATATAAATAGCATCTTTAAGATCAAAACTGTCTAAATGGCCATTTTTTAAAGTTTGCTGGATAGCACTTACGGTGAACTCCGGAAAAACGCCCAAACACACCGCAAAGATCGATAAATATTGCTTTTGAGGACTGTCGACCATGGCGTTTATGCAACGTTAGCACCTGATACCGAGGCCTCATCCTTGGGCTCATTTATGAAAGAAACTCTGAAATGAGAGGCATTCATTCCCAACCCGGACGAACCGGAACAAAAAAGAAAAAAATTATCACGAAAACACGAAAGGACGAAAACACGAAAGCCTTAATTTCTTTTATTTCGTGCTTTCAATCTTTCGTGCTTTCGTGATTATCTTTTAAAATTTTTTGTCCCAAAACATGCGTATTGTTCTTAATGCGTGAGTCACAATTTGAGTTGAGTTTCTTAAGAGGGATAAGCCTGCTTCCCGTTTGGCTTTGGCTGTTGCAAGATGACATCCAGGGAGGTT
>JAFDGP010000301.1 GCA_019309245.1 Deltaproteobacteria bacterium
TTCTGACATGAGCTGCTCACTGTCTTCATCGCCGTGCATGCCTTCAATCACTTGCTCGGCGGAATCGCGGCCCATGTCATAGGCGATATTGATGGCGGACAAGATCGCCGCATACGGGGCGAGAACCGTCTGCGTTCCGTTCCATCCCAGGGCGAGTCGCAAGTCGTCAACTGGTTGAAAGATTAGAGGATCGTTGACTGCGATAAAACTGTCTTGGCCCCTTGTCAGAGGAATCATCCTGTATTTTTTTAGAAAATGAATGGGGACCTGTTGGGTGAAATCCGTCCGCAGATCGTCATTCGAAAGGGTCTTCCACAAGGGCAGTCCAAACTGGGCTGAGAGGCCTTCGAGGAGATCCGAATCCGTGATCGCCTGGCGTTCCATTAGAATCTTTCCGATCCGTCCGCCCTTTTCTTTCTGAAGATCGAGTGCACCGGCAAGCGTTTCCTCTGAAAGCCGCCCCGAGCGTGTCAGTATTTCTCCAATTCGCCTGTGAGCCATTGCTTGTATGCCACAATTTGAACTGAGTTTCTTAAGAGTGGTTATTCGATCTCCGGCATCAGTGTTGTGGCGTCATCTTCAGGTTTATGATACAGCTTGATGACGCCGTCTTCTACCCGTTTCATGCTTTTCCGCTTCTCGTCGGAGATTTTTCGGGCTTCTTCCGGGGTCTCAAGCACATGCGGTGTGACGAAAATAAAAAGGTTGGTCTTTGCCCGGGTTCGGGTGACGGACTTAAACAGCCAACCCAACCCCGGTATGTCGGCTAGACACGGAACCCCCGAGGTCCCTCGGCTGATCTGATCGCCCACAAGCCCTCCGATTACAAGGGTTTGGGAGTCCTTGACTACAACAGTTGTATCGGCCGTGCGTTTCAAGGTGCTGGGCTTGTCCGCGGAGGACCCCTCCGCCAGTGTACTGTACTCCTGATTGATCTTGAGCCGGACGAAGCGGTCCTGATTGATCTGAGGCGTGATTTTGAGCTTGACTCCCACATCCCGGTATTCATAGGTCTGGTACTGCTGGTCTCCAGAGGCCTCTTTGGTAAGATACGGCACGTTGTCCACAATCTGGATCTCTGCCTCTTCATTGTCCGCGGTGAGAATCTGCGGCGTCTGGAGGATATGTACGTCCGAATCAGAGCGAAACGCCCGGGCAACCGCGGCGATTGAAGGAAACTCGATCCCGCCGATGGTAATCGATTCGCCCAAGACGCCCATGGTCAGGCCGGTCGAAAGGGTCGCCGTGGTGGGAATCAAGCTGCTGTCCCCGGGCCGAGATCCCCCGAAGGCTCCCATGGTCCGGCCTTCATAGCTGCCGATATTATCGTCACCGATCCGCCACTCCACGCCGATCCTGAAGTCCTTGTCCGCCTTGACCTCCATAATCAAAGCCTCAATGTAGACCATGGGGCGCGGGATATCCAACTTGTCAATGACATCCATCAGGGCGAGATAGTCCTGTTTATTTGCAGTAATGACCAGAGAATTCGTCGCCTTGTCTGCAACGATCTGAACGCCTTTTGAGATTGTCGGGGCCTTGCCTTTTTGTTGGGCGGCCTTCGTGTTCTTGGACGGCAAGGCCGTCAAGACCTTGGCAAGTTCTTCGGCATCGGCATATTGTAGATAATGAACCCGGATGTCGCCCGTGCCCCGGGGGGTTTCTTGATCCAGGATCTTGATCAGCTCCTTGATGCGGGTGGTGTCATGTTCGCTGGCGCTGATGATTAATGAATTGGTCCGGTCGTCGGCGACGATTTTGATGGCCGGGGCAATTGCCGGGCCTGCCTTTTTAGACCTCCTGGATGTTCTACCGGTAGGTTGAAAAATGGTGGTCAGCGGCTTAATCAGCACTGAAGCAATGGCGTGTTCCAGAGGGACCACCGAGATCTCTGCGCCGATTCCCACCACGTCGATGGCGCTGATAATCCGAAGCAGCCGCTGGATGTTGGATGCCACATCGGTCACGATGAGCATGCCCGAAGGCGGATAGGAGACGATCACACTGCTCTTGGAAATCAAGGGAGCAAAGAGTTTCTTCAGCTCGTCCGGATTCGCATAGTTGAGCCGGATCAACTGGGTTACCACCTTGTCTTCCGGGCTCCTGGCTTCTTCGCGAAGCCGGGTCTCGATACTTTTTCCACGGGCCACGGTTGACGGAACAATCTTGATGACATTTCCGGCCTCAACTGTGGTAAAGCCATGGACTTCCAGCACGGATTCAAAGACCTTGTATGCTTCATCCACAGAGATCTTGGTCGGAGAGATGATCGTGATTTTGCCTTTCACCTTTTGATCAATCACAAAGTTCTTCCCGGTTACCTCGCTGATGAACTTGATAAAGAGCAGAATATCCACGTTGTCAAAATCAATGGTTACCGCCCGTTTCTCAGGGGCCTTAGGGAGCGCGGGCCTTTCAGCCACGGCAGCCGGCTTTTGTTGGCGCGATACGGGAATGGGCGGCACAGGGGCCTTTTCCACTTTTCGTGGCGGTGATATGGGCTTTGGCTTGGGCTGAACAGAGGGCTGTTTGATTTTGGCTGCCGGTCGGGGCTTGGCCGGTGTGATTGCCTTTTTGGGTTCAACCGGGGCCGCCTGGGCCGGTGGTTTTCCACCCACTTGTTCTTCAGACACCCGGACGCCTTGAGCAATGTCCAGCCCGCCCGACAATACACACAGGGCCGCAACCAGCAGGACGATCAAGCCAAGGCTATGATTTCCGGGGCTCCTTGATGATCCTCTCATACTCGACGTTTCCACGCAGGTTTTTCAGGTCTTCGTCCGTTGCCGCCCACTGTCGGGCGTGGTGGTTTACGGAAATGGCCTTCTTCAGATAAAAGAGACTCCGCCCGATATCCTTTTGTTGCGCATAAAGGCATGCCAGATTGTAATACGGGTCCACAAACCGGCTGTCTTTTCGAATGGCCATTTCCAGAACCCTGCGGGCCTCAGCAGGATTTTTTTGCCGGATATAGATGACACCCAGATTGTTCAGGGCGGAAACCAATTCGGGAGACCCTTGAAGCGCGGCCTTGTATAGTTTCACAGCTTGTTGGAGCTTGCCCTGCCTTTGAAGGGCAAGGGCCTGACGATATAGGGCCATGCCTGCATTTCTCGGGACATTTTCCGACTGTTGTTGTGGTTTGGCCGGAGGCGTGGCACCCTTGGCAAGCAACGGGCGGGGCCTTTGAACGGGTGTGCCTCTATTATTAGAGATCGTCCGGCCAGTGTTTTCACGTCGGGGTGTTTCAGTTCGACGAACCCCCTGCGCCGAAGATTGTCGAGCAGGCCTCGGGGTAGCCGCA
>JAFDGP010000302.1 GCA_019309245.1 Deltaproteobacteria bacterium
TTGGGATTTTTCGTCGGGCAGGTCATGAAGATGACTCAGGGAAAGGCCAACCCGGCCCTGGTCAATCAATTGCTGAACCGCTCCCTGGGGAAATAGCGCCTCAGGCAAAGCGGACACAAACGTTTCCCGCCGGTTCCAAGAAAAAAAGATTGGGGTGTAGGCCCACCGTACAATCACACGGAGAGCTTTGCACAACCTGACTGTCGGTCGGTTGGGCACGCAAAATGTGGCCCTGGAAGCCAGGGCCACGAGTTTTTGCATAGGTCTCGCGCGGTTGTGCCTGTATGCGCCCTTGTTTGCCAGCGGGGCCCTTGAAAGTGGGCCGGTGTTTTTTGAATCCCCCTCGCTCCCCCTTTTTCAAAGGGGGAAGATGAAATGGGGCGCGATCGGTAGGCCGTGGAGGATGAAAAGATGGTTGGAATCGGGGTACGGTCGGCACGGGCCGTTGTAATCGTGATCGGGGTTGTTTTATCAGCGGCCGGGGCTTACGGCGGCGGATTCGCCCTTTACGAAGGCAGTGCGCATGGAAATGCCACAGGTGGGGGCATGGTGGCACGAGCCGGGGATGCGTCCGTGCTTTTTTACAATCCGGCCGGGATCACCCGTTTGCCTGGCACGAGAATCACTGCCGGCGTGACGGCCATTGTCCCCACAGCACGGGTGGCCACGGTCTTTGACGGGGCGACAACGGTCGAGCAGACCGAGCCGGAGATATGGACTGTGCCCCATCTTTACGTCTCATACCAGGGCTCGCCCATTGTATGGTACGCACTGGGGGTGTTCAGCCGGTTCGGGCTGGGCACCGCGTATTCGCCGGACTGGGCGGGCCGATATAACACGGTCAAAGGGATGATTCGCACCGTGAGTGTCAATCCCAATATCGCGGTCAAGGCCAATGAGCACCTTTCGTTGTCCATGGGCCTATCCTGGACCTGGATGGATCTTTGCCTGACCCAAAAGATTGATTTTTCCAGTATCCAGGCCCCGGATCCCGACACCTATGATGCGGACATCGACCAGGCGCTTTCCGGGAACGGCTGCGCGCCGGGCTTTACCGCGGCCGCCCACTGGCGGATTTCCAATCGGCTGGCTTTCGGGATTTCTTATTGGAGCAAAATCAGACAACACCTCACCGGCCGGGCGGATTTCACAAAGCCGGTGGCGCTACAGGCGGTGGCTCCGGCCGTGTTCAACGACACGGCTGTCTCAGGAGACGTGACCTTGCCCGATATGCTCTTTGTGGGGCTTTCGGTTCAGCCTTTTGCCGGATGCACCCTGGAACTGGGTGGTATCCGTACCGGCTGGAGCAGTTATCAATCGTTAGACATTCACTATGACGTACCCATTTTGCCCGGGGTCTCCACCACCCGAAGACAGGCCCGATGGCATGACGTATGGCGGATCCATGTGGGGTTGGCGTACCGGGCCAGCGAGGTGTTGGATCTTCGTTTCGGGTACGTGTGGGATCCCACGCCCGTGCCCGACGCCACGGCAGACTACCTGGTGCCCGCCAACGACCGTCGGCTTTTTTGCCTGGGCCTGGGGGTGCACGGTAAGCACTGGCGACTCGATCTGTCCTACGGCTACCTGCGCGTCAAGGACAGGTCGGTGGCGGCCAGGCCCGCGGAAGGGATTCTGGATTCCACCTTCGAGGCCGGCTGCGCTCATTTAATTGGGTTGAGCCTGAGCCGGGATTTCTGGTAAGGAGAAACCGAGTGGGAGGAATGGCCCGTTTCAACTTGACTTTGTGTAAAGGCTGCGGAGAGCTTTTATCGATCCGGAGAATATTCTGTTCATTCGTATTGTGGGCCTTTTTTAAGGGATTGGCTTGATCAAGATCTATGTTTCGGTTTTCCGGGTCTTGTAAATCCAGCAGATGATGGTTGGAAAAAAATGTAGCACAAGCGCAGACTCAAGAGGGAAAAGGGCTGCCTGAGGCCTTCGGCTGAAAGAGCGGGAGTGCTCCCAGGACTTGATGAGGAGGAATCCCATGGTGGAGACGATTGTTTGGAAACAGGACTGCGTGGTCATGATCGATCAGCGCCGCTTGCCGCTTCAGGAGAAATACGTGGTATGCCGGGGATACCGGTCCGTGATTCGGGCCATCAAGGACCTGGTGATTCGCGGTGCCCCGGCCATTGGCGTGGCCGGGGCCATGGGGGTTGCCCTGGCCGCGACAAAGATTCGCACAAACGACATGGCCCGGTTCCTGGCGCGACTTGACGCGGTGTGCAAAGAAATCGCAGCAGCGCGCCCCACCGCGGTAAACCTTGTCTGGGCCGTGGAACGCATGAGGCGTCTGGCAAAGGACGGTGGGAATCAAGACGTGGCCCATGTGAGAGCCCGCCTAGTGGCCGAGGCCAAGGAGATCTTGAACGAAGATATCGCGATCAACAAGATCCTGGGACACCATGGACAGAAGCTGCTTCGTGACGGCAGCCGGGTATTGACCCACTGCAATGCCGGGGCCCTGGCCACCGGCGGTTACGGCACGGCCCTCGGGGTGGTGCGGGCGGCGGTGGAGACCGGCAAACGCATTGAGGTCTTTGCCGATGAGACCCGCCCTTTCTTGCAGGGCGCCCGCCTGACCGCATGGGAGCTTGACCGATCCGGTATTCCCGTGACCCTGATTACCGACAACGCTGCAGGACACATCATGAGGGCGGGCCTGATTGATGCGGTAATCGTCGGAGCGGACCGCATTGCGGCAAACGGTGCACCGTGGATCTTTCCATCAAAAGCGGCGAAGAGATTCCCATTGAGGAACGGGATCCAAAAGAGGTGACCCACTTTCAAGGAAAACGCAGCGCCCCGGCTGGAATCGCGGCCAGAAACCCGGCCTTTGACGTGACACCGAACCGATATGTCACAGCGATCATTACCGAAAGGGGGGTGATCAGGGCGCCGTATAGGCGAAATCTTCGACGGACGTTGGGCCCCTAAAGCCTTCTGGACAGGATGGCCGCGAATCGCTTGAAAGAACTCTTGAAACGAATTCTCGGGTCATACCCATGCTCGGGGTCCAGGAACAGCCCCGTCATATGGGCCAGGCATTCAGAGGCCCGGGCGTGGGGGAAGGCATCCAGCAGCGGCTTTTTTCTGGCCTCGGTGGCGCGCACGGTATCCTTGTCGTAGGGGATGCTGCCCAGGTATCGGGGTGTGACGTGAAATCGGTCCTCTTTGGGGTTGATATTTTCCTCTGTGGTTTTGACCAGGGCCTCAAATAACTTGAACCCCTGTTCAACATTTTTTACCTGGTTGATCACGATCAGGGGGGAAAAGCCCCAACGGGGGGTGTAGTCGGCGAGGCGGTTCTCCAGCCTTTCTTCGATTTCTTTAAAACGCACAAAAGCGGCCTTGGCACAGGCATAGCCGCTGATCAGGTCCTGCGGGGTGGTGACGATGATGGTGTGATCGGCCCCCAGCGCAAAATCAAGGACGGTGCGGGCGATGCCGGCGCCCAGGTCAAACACGGCAAGGTCGTAGCCTTGGCTGACCTTTTTGAAGTGGTTGATGAATCGGGTTTTTTGCGCATAATTGAGATTTGCGAGCTTGAACTCCCCGTACGTCCCGCAGACCAAATCAAAACCAAAGTCCGTCTTTACGATTAGATCCTGCATGTCATAATCTTTTTGCAGGAAATCCAGCAGGTGGTGTTCGGGAAAGATAGCGAGCTTGTTGGAGATATCGGCATTGCCCAGGTCCGCATCGATCAGCAGGGTCCGGCTGCCTTTTTGTGCGAGCGCGTAGGCCAGGTTGATCGCCACATGGGTCTTTCCCACGCCGCCCTTGTTGGAGATGATGGAAATTGTGCGGACCTTTGTTGTCTCAGTTTCCGCTCGTTCAGACGGGCGGGCCTGCTTCGCTGCGAGGGTCTTGGGGGGGCCTGGGGCGACGGGTTTGGCGAAGATTCTGTCAACGGCCATGGTCAGGGCGGTTTTTGGGGCGGCGGCCGGCTGGACCTTGCACGAGGGGAGCACCTCCAGGGCCCGGACCGCCGCGGTTTTTTCCGGCGAGGCCATGGCGACCAGGAGAATATTGTTGACAAGGCGAACGGGCAGGGCCTGCAGTCGCGTCGCGGTATCCTTGGCGATCAGACCGGCGGCCGCAGGCTCGATATGTGCGGTTAAGGGGTCTACAAAGGGAATCCGCAGCTTTTCGGCCGTGGCCTTTGCCTGCTGAATTTCCTCCTGCAAGGCCCCATGAATGGAGGCTCTGGCATTTACCGGCCCGGGCGCCCCGGCCGGGGGAGGCAGGGGGTGAGCGCCGGAGCCCGCGTTCAAACGTTTCCAGGTCTCACTCATGGCATTTGTTCCAGGAAAACAATCTGCGTGATGGGCCTGCACCGATGGCTCCCGCCCATCGCCAACGACATGGAAGCGGTATTCTGCAAGAAATATTCCAGGCAGAAGGCGGCCTGCGCTCCGGCACCTCGAGTGTGGGTTGGGATTCTTATGGTTTGGGCAGCAGGTCCATGGCCGTATCCAGAAGCCGATAGGCCTGTTCCAGCTCGTCAAAGGAGCGGTGGACCCATCGGCTTCCCCAGAAGAAGTTGCAACTGGTTTCAGCCACAAGGATGTGGTCATAGGCCCGGGTGATTAGATCTCGGATTTCGTCGGCCTGCTCGGAGCTGGAGGCGCGTTCGTCAAAGGCCCTTTTTACCGTCCGATAGTACGCGCTGGCATTGGCCACCTCGTCCCACCCCTTTTTTTGGAGCAAAGAGCCGGTCCATTGGGCGAAGTCGCCTCCCCAGTGGTGCCCGGTGTTCCAGGCCCCGCGATGAACGTCGACTTCTTCGTTCGGCGGGTATTTTTCCAGGTACTCATGGATGTGAACGGGGGTAAATCCCAGGGTCCCATTGCGGTACCGGTCCAGAATGGGGTGATAGAAGCACCCCCAGAAGCCGCTATCCACATGCGCGGTTCGAAACCAGCCCCCGTTTTCACCATCTGTCCATGTGGTAACCAGGGCGGGAAAATCGCAGAACTTTGTCCTCTGATAAAGCTCATGCTGAAACCACCCAGGATCAAGGCCGGATTCCTGGGCGTCTGAGAGTTCGCGGTCCCGTGGAACCACGATGATGGTGTCGCCCCCATAACGGGCAAGATAGGGCCGGTAGCGGAGTTCCTCCCAGCGCATCTCGCGTTTTGGTTTGATGTACCAGCAGTCCACAATCACATACTCGTAACCGTGGCGTTTGAGCATGGGGATCATCTCCATGCAAAAGCCCATTTCAGGCGGCCAGAACCCGTAGAAGGTCTCACGCCCCAGCAGGTGCCGGCCCAACCCGAGCCACCATTCGGTCTGCGCATCCCAGTCCGTATGGGGAATCAGCGGATACACGGGATGATACAGGCCTGTGCCCACAAACTCGATATTCGATTCCCGGTAACCCTGAAGAAAATCTTCGATATCGACCACGTCATGAAAGGTCTCGCGTACGCCCGGGTCTTCAAACTGCTTCAAGAGGGTCCCGGAAAAACCGACATGCAGCCGGGCAACATCTTCGTATCCTTGTATCATCCGAACGGGCCGGTCGTAGCACCACAGAATCTGTCTGGCTTCCCACTGTTTGGGGGAGTTGTGTAGAGCAATCAGATTGCCGAGGGGTTGGTGCATGTTGAGCCCAAGGGCATGATATACATCAGGCATGAACGATTCCTCCATGTTCAGGGTGGATTGAGCTCTGATTTTATGAATATAAGAGCTTGTTTTTGGCTCCAGTTGGTTCGAGCCAGGGTGAATCTGTCGGAATCAATGGTATTTTTCCATATCACATCTCCATGCGGCGGGAAAGAACCGCACTGGTTCCCGGATCCACCGGTTGCCGAGTTTGCCGGAGGTGCGAGGCGGTGGGCGTGCCGACGTACTGTTGTACTTCAAGCGCCCACCAACAAAGCAGATCCGGTAAAATCGGCATCCCCGAAGGGCCAAAAAAACGAAGATCAAGATGGATC
>JAFDGP010000303.1 GCA_019309245.1 Deltaproteobacteria bacterium
CCATTTCGTCGGCCATTTCGCCGTAAAAGCGGCCTGACGACTTGACCGTTGTGCGCCATCTGAACATGCTGATAATGTTTTGTTGAATCTCGCTGGTGCCTTCATAGATGCAGGTGATTTTGACATCCCTTTTGATTTTTTCCACCTCGTACTCGGCGATGTATCCATAGCCGCCTAGTCCCTGAACGGCGTCTTCGGCAGCCCGATTTCCGGCCTCGGAACCAAAGTACTTGGCTATCGAGCCCTCCACCTGAAGGTTCTGTTCTCCGCGATCCAGCCTTTCCGCTTGTTCTTCCATATAAGCCGCGGCCGCCTCCAGTCGAACGGCGTTGGGGACGACCAATTTGTGCGTGTAGCCCTGTTTTTCAGAAAGCGGGGTGCCGAACTGGATGCGCTGCTTGGCGTAATCGATCATGATGTTAAGTGCTGCCTCACCCGCTCCGATGCCCAGTGCGGCTACCACAAGACGTGTGTGCCCGAAGACCTTGTTGGCCTGCTTGAGTCCCTGGCCGGGAACTCCCCCAACCAGGTTCTCGATAGGGACAAAAACGTCGGAGATTGTTAAGGGAGCGGTGTTTGAAGCGCGGATGCCGTGTTTTTCTTCCGGCTTGCCGGGATGAAGTCCCTCCATGTCTTTTTCGACGACAAAAAAGGTCGGCCCTTCCGGAGCCTTGGCCAACACCGTCAGAAAATCAGCGTAGCCACCGTTGGAAATAAACTGCTTGGTTCCATTCAATATGTATCCGGTGATTTTGCCCGAGTCATCCGAAACGGGCTCGGCACGTGTTTTCAAGGCGGCCAGATTGCTTCCGGCCTCGGGCTCCGTGACAGCGTAGGCCACCAGGGAGCTGCCTTCGGCGATTCGTCCAAGCCATTTTTGCTTTTGTTCCTCGGTGCCAGCGAACATGATCGGGTCGGCACCCAGTTGGATGGCAAAAAAAGCGGTGGCGACCCCCAGGCAAATCTTTGCCATTTCTCTGGTTACCGCACAGCTGTCCCTGGCTCCTCCACCCATGCCGCCATAGGCCTCCGGGATGAACAAAAGCTGGAGACCGATCTCCGGGCCCAGCATTTCTCGAATAATTTCTTCGGGGAAGCTTTCTTTCTTGTCCAGCTCCAGGACCTTTTGTTTTGGGAGCAAGCGCTCCCTGACTACCTTCAGCGTGTCGAGTACCATCTGCTGAGACTCGGCATCCAGGCCCGCAAGCGCTCGACCGTTTTCTTCATTGCGATCCGCAGGCATGAAACATATTCTCCCTTGTTATACGATCGTGTTTCTTCCACTCATGGTAGGCGGTCCTCATCAGGCGAGACTTAGATTTCTTCAGTCTCCACAACCGCGCGGCCCTTGTAATAACCGCAACTTGGGCAAACATGGTGGGAGAGCCTGGGCTCGCTGCACTGCGGGCAGGCCGACAGATTTGGGATTCTGGCTTTCTGGTGGGTTCTTCGTTTACGTCCCCTGGACTTGGAAACCTTTCCTTTGGGCAACGCCATGGTGTTCTCCTTGGTCTTTGATTCGATATCTCGATCGTCGTTTCGTTTGAAATGACTTCAAACGGTCAACAAAAATGCGGCCGAATATAGTCAATTGACATCTTCAACCGCCTGTTTTTAGCAGCTTTTTGTTTTGCTACCGTCCTGCCAATTTGGAAAAACCTAATATAGTCAAAAAAATAAGTTTGTCAAGAATTTTAATTGGAGGCCGTGGAAATTTTTCCTTGACACTTTAATCGTGATCGACTTAAATATATTTTTTTAAGAAAATTAGCGCAAAGGATTGTACGCAAAGGATGACAAAATTAAAAACATATACTGCAACTCCCAAAGATGTCGAAAAAAAATGGTATGTGCTTGACGCTCAAGGCCGCGTTTTGGGCCGGCTTGCCAGTTTCGTCGCGAGTCGGCTGCGAGGGAAACACAAGCCCATTTTCACGCCACACATGGATACGGGCGACCACATCGTCGTGATCAATGCTTCCAAGGTCGTGTTGACTGGAAACAAGTGGGATCAGAAAATGTACTACCGTCACAGCGGCTATCTGGGAGGACTCAAGTCTAGAAATGCTAAACAGCTGTTGCAGAAACGGCCGGAAGATCTGATCATCCATGCTGTCAGGGGCATGCTGCCCAAGAATAGTCTGGGCCGCAAGATGCTGAAAAAGCTAAAGGTATATCCTGGCGGAACCCATCCCCACGAGGCTCAAAAGCCGGAACCTTTACAATTGGGATGACATTGCAAACTTTTTGAGTTCACGCCTTGGCACAGGGGTTGAGAGACCGTTGAAAAATGTTCAATTTTGGTCAAGTTCAAGGATGGCGATTCGCCCGAGGCGGAGAACCAGACGCAGAAACTGAACAAAAGGGGATGTTATGCAAAGGTCTCAGTTTGAAAGTGTGACATAATACCGGGAAAGATTTTTATATCATCTATATCATCAGCGAACACCGGGGAGCTTGGTGCTGGTCCCTTATTATAAGGGTCTTGTTCATGTCGCCGGTTCTGCGGGTGGCCGCTGGTTGGGTGTAAGGAGCATTATATGGCCGACGCATATTACGGCACGGGAAAGCGAAAGACGGCGATAGCCAGGACTTGGCTTAAACCCGGCAATGGGACCATCATGATCAACAAACGATTGATCGATGACTACTTTGGCCGGGAAACGGCCAAGATGATCGTCGAGCAGCCGTTGGTGCTCACAGATACCTACGGCAGTTACGATGTGAGTGTGAACGTATCAGGAGGCGGGATTTCCGGCCAGGCCGCAGCCATCAGGCACGGGATTACCAAGGCCTTGTTGCAAGTGAATCCTCAGTTCAGGCCTCTGTTGAAAAAGGCCGGTTTTGTGACGCGGGATCCCAGGATCAAAGAAAGAAAAAAGTATGGCCAGAAGGGGGCCAGAGCCCGCTTTCAGTATTCAAAACGGTAAGTTGTTAGTTTATCCGGCTTTGCTTTACAACATGATCAACGACTGCCGTTAGAACATCGGCGTTGCGTCGCCATTGGGGGTGTTCCGGTATGACCGCCTCCGTCGGTGGTCGCTGATTGCCACACCCAACCGCACCACGCGTATGGAGGTGAATCCATCGTGGCCAAAGAACCGCCCATAGAGGTCCGCGGCAAGGTTATTCAGGACATGTCTCACGGCACCTACAAGGTGGAACTGGAAAACAAGCACCAGATCCTTGCCCACCCGTGTGGCAAGATGCGCAAGTATTCGATCAAAATCCTGCCGGGCGATTTGGTGACCGTGGAGTTGTCGCCCTACGACCTTACGCGTGGGAGAATCACGTATCGGT
>JAFDGP010000304.1 GCA_019309245.1 Deltaproteobacteria bacterium
ATTGAAAGAACTGTTGGTAGCAGCGCTGATACGTGTGCAAAGGTAATATGCAGGAAAGGTAGGGCTGTCATGAGTGGCGCATGACCCATGGGAACATACCCGTTTCAGCAGACGGCCGCTTGACAAAAGTCATGCAAAGAGAGATGAAACGTATGACACTTGGGTAGCCCAACATAGAACTCGATCAAATTCGTTTTGTCCTATACCTCTTGGAAAGGCTGGGAGATAGCCAGAGACAAATTCGACACAGAATGTGTCGCTAAATCATGCTCGGCGATTATCTATATGGCAGCGTCGTTTACACATGAACCGTTTGAGCCGTGAGTTCAGGGAACATGTAACATATGGCGAATCCAATGTTGGACATAGCTAAACATGCACTTATGATCACCAGTTTCGTTCTTGTAATGATGCTGGTCATCGAGTACGTGAATGTTCTCACCCGCGGTGCATGGGAGAAGCGGCTGCGGGGTCGAAGGTGGTTCCAATATTGTCTGGCCGTCGTTTTGGGACTGTCGCCTGGTTGCCTGGGCGCGTTCGCAGTTGTGGCCATGTATTCGCACGGATCGCTAAGTATCGGCGCAGTGGTGGCGACGATGATTGCGACTAGCGGCGACGAGTCCTTCGTGATGCTTGCCATGATCCCCAGGCAATCGTTGTTGCTTCTCAGTTTTTTGGGGATAACGGCTTTCGTTGCAGGTATTCTGACCGATGTAATAGTCGGCAAATCTGCAAAAAGGAAATCCGTGATCTGTGCCGACTTTGAAGTGCACGAAGACGAAGTGTGCCAGTGTTTTCCGCGGGGCACTATCATCCACCAGTGGAAGCAATGCAGTTCCGCGAGAGGAGTCTTGAGTGTTGCATTGATCCTGTTCTTCGTCGCGCTCCTCGCGGGCGAAATCGGGCCGTCTACATGGAACTGGATCCGCTGGACTTTGTTGGTCACATCAGGAATCGCCCTGTTCATAGTGGTTACGGTTCCGGACCACTTCCTTGAGGAACACCTCTGGCGACACGTGGTGATGACACACGTTCCCAGAGTGCTCTTGTGGACCTTTGCCGCGTTGTTGGCCATGTATTTCCTTGTTGAACAAATGCACTTGGAAAGGGCGCTATGGGAAGGCAAATGGCTTGTCTTACTTGCTGCTTGTCTTGTTGGTTTGGTGCCCGAATCCGGCCCGCATCTCGTTTTTCTGACTCTTTATTCACAGGGCAGTGTTCCGTTTAGTGTTCTTCTCGCCAGTTCAATCGTCCAGGACGGCCATGGAATGCTGCCTGTACTGGCCCATTCGAGGCGGGAATTCCTCATTATCAAGGAAATCAATCTGTTAGTAGGTCTGGCGACCGGGGCAACCGCAATGGCTCTCGGTTACTGAGGATGTATCACATGGCATACAAAGTCAAGTCGCATGCGAAGGAAAGCGACCGTGAAGTCATCCTAAAGGGAACAGCAATATGCCCCCGGCATCGACATCGGCGCCTGTCACACGAAATGTTGTCGCAGCCACCAGCACTGAGAGAACGGCTCATGAATGATGGAAACATTAAGCGGGTTTTCGATCAGCTCTCCCCGGAATCACTTGAGAAGGATGGGTTTCTCCGGGATGTTTGATACAGGGAATAGCCTTGCAGGAGGAATAGGATTATCGAGACCCACTTGGACATGTTGATGAAGCAGCACGCGGATGATTGTCTGGCGACGATAGGTGTATCGCCGGGTCAGAAAGTTCTGGATTTCGGATGCGCGAACGGTAATTACGCTATCCCTGCGGCCAAGATAGTGGGTGAACAGGGCGGGGTCTACGCCATGCACAACAGTGCCGAGGCTTTGGACACTCTAAGACGTCGAGCTTCCGCGCAAGGATTGACCCAGATCCAAACGATCAACATACACGGGGAAGTTCAAGTTCCGTTGGAAAGCGAGTCTGTAGATGTGGTTCTCCTCGAACATGTTGGATCTTGGGCTGGGGAGAAAGGAAATCACCGGCAAACCACGGCAAACGACGAGACCAGGATTAGAAGACTCTTGTTCCAGGAAATGTATAGAATCATGCAGTGGGACGGCGTGCTCTATGTTTTTAGCCCCCACCCCGCAACCGACATGGACGGCTCTTCTGAAGATGATTTAAAGTGTGAAATCGAGAGTTTCGGTTTCCGCTTGGAGAAGGAAATGTACCGTCAACTCATCCACGACAACTGTGTTCGGCAAGGTCATCTTTACGGTTTCTGCAAACGGCATACGACCAGCCTCGTACTCGATCGATTTCTATACGACTCTCTATCGTTCCAGATAGAACTCGAGAAGGACGCGCATCATCATGGTGAAGTCATTATGCTGGAAGCCATGGCTGAACCTGCTATGGTGGTGCTGGAATTGGGTGCAAACAAGGGTGTCACGGCCATAGCTTTGGCGAGAAGCGTTGGACCGCAAGGACAAGTCCATGCTTTCGAGCCCGTTCCTGAGTACTACGCTGCGCTTGTAGGAAATCTTAGCTTGAATGAAGTGGACAATGTCAGGGTGCACCAGCTCGCCGTTATCGATAAAGAGAGCGAAATCAGCTTTTACAAGCATGGCGAAGGAAGCGGGATTGTGCAGGCAGACGGAGCCGAGAACATTATTGTGGGTACCACTTCCCTGGACAACTTTGTGGAGAAACAGACACTCGAACGAGTCGATCTTATTAACATGGATTGTGAAGGCGCGGAGCTGCTTGCGCTTCGAGGAGGGAAGAAGACTTTGCAGCAAAACACACCCCGCATATTCTGTGAGATTCACCACGATTATCTTTCGCGCTTGGGCCAATCCGTCCACGACATCGTAGAATACTTGCACATGCTGGACTTTCAAGTGATGCCTGTTTCCGTGGAAGCCCTGGATAAAGACGTTAAGTTGGAATACTGCACGCATATCTGTGCCGTAACAAATGGGAACCTGCCGGACATTAAGCGGCTGGCCAGGCTACGGGAAAAGGAACAACGTTGAAATGCTGTGGATAAATGAAGACGAAAGTACCGGACATGAGATGCATGTTTGTTCCGGGCTCCAGACGAATAGGATGCTGAATACCAAATGAGTCGAATCATTCTTGGAATACTGATAGGCGCATCTGTTGGCGGTGTGATGGGTTACATCGGGAAATGTTCGACTGGCGCGTGTCCGTTGACCGCAAACCCTTTTCGAGGTGCTCTATGGGGTGGAGTTCTCGGTCTGTTGTTTTCGATGTCGTTTCTATGCATTTCGGCACAGCCCGTTCCCAGTTCAGAAAATGTC
>JAFDGP010000305.1 GCA_019309245.1 Deltaproteobacteria bacterium
ATTAACGCTCTGGTTTTACAGGATTTAATCGGAACGCCATAAGATGGGGGGTAGCGGCGGAGGCGGCATTTTCATGCCGATAGTGCGCCCCAAAAATGACATTTGACATCTTTTTGCCGGTTTGTTACCCATAAAAACAGCGATTATGGGCCCCGGCGTTCGAGTCGGACCCTCCATGGTTTCACCCGGCCTTGACGCGTACGGGCTGCGAGCCACATGCAAGGCCGAAAGGAACTCCCATGACGCCATACAAAGTTGCATTGCATGGGCAGATCGAGCCGGATCTCTTCCCGGAATTCGTGGTCGTCAGCGACCATATGCGCGCGGTCATGAAGGCCGTACAAAAGGTCGCACGCTTTGATGCAAACGTGCTCATTTATGGAGAATCAGGCACGGGCAAGGAGCTCCTGGCACGCATCATGCACCAAAAAAGTAACCGCAAGGACAAACCGTTTGTCCCTGTGAATTGCGGCACCCTGTCTGGAGAATTGTTTGAAAGCAAGCTTTTTGGCCACGAGATAGGGGCCTTTACCGGCGCCACCAGAAAAACCAAAGGCAGGTTCGAACAGGCCCACGGGGGCACACTGTTCCTTGATGAAGTTTCGGAGATTTCGCAGCGAAACCAGGTCAATTTTCTCCGTGTGCTTGAAGACGGATGGTTCCGCCGGATCGGCGGTGAAGTTCCCACCAAGGTGGACGTGCGCATCATCGCCGCCACCAACAAGGACTTGGCGGCGGAGGTTGAGGCCGGACGTTTTCGTAAAGATCTCTATTATCGCTTGCGGGTAATTCCGATTAACCTCCTACCGTTAAGAAAACGGCGGGAAGCAATTCCACATCTGGTCAATTATTTTTTGAAACGTTTTGCAAGCCTGTACCAAAAAGAAGAGCTTCGCGTGGACCCTGAAGCCCTTCAGGTCCTGGTGTCGCACGAGTGGCCGGGCAATATCAGACAACTCAAGAATCTCATGGAGAGGGTGGTATTGATGGCCCCGGGACCGGTCGTATACAAGGAAGATTTCCAGGAGGACTTTGCGTATCCTAACCGGTTGGAATCTAGCCCTCTGGAACCGGATTTGCCTGAAGCGCCGAAGGCCGCTGCCCCGATTGACTTGCCGCATGGGGTGGAACCGTTGCGCAAGGCCCGCGAGAGGGTGGAAAAAGCCTTGATATTGCGCGCCCTGGAACTGACCGGGGGCGACAGAGCCAGAACCGCAATCTTGCTGGAAATCAAGCCTCGGACTTTAAGACAGAAGATACATGATTATCAAATTGACTTTCCGAAAAAATCCGCCCGAAAAAAGAGCAGGCCGCGGTCCGGTCGGCCGGGGATAAATCACTCATTGGAGGAGGCAACATGAACCCCCGGCTCTTGCTGGTCGACGATGAGGAAATGTACCTGGAGTACCTGTCCAAGCGTCTGATTAACCGGGGATATCAGGTCACCAAGTGCCTGACGGGTGAAGAGGCCCTCCAGCATATCAGCCGCAGTGCGTTTGATGTGGTCATCCTGGATGTCCTGTTACCCGGAATGGACGGGATCGAGACTCTGAGAGAAATCAACAAGCGAAGCCCCTTTGACCGAGGTTATTATGCTCACCGGCCATGCGTCACTGGAATCAGGAGTGGAAGGCATGAAACTAGGAGCCTTTGACTATCTCAGAAAGCCTTGTGACACCGATGAACTGATTTCGATCATCGAGGCGGCCTATAGCAGAAAAACCGCACAAGAGGAACGCATTCGTCAGGCGACGAAGCGCTATCATGCTGAAACCAGCTAGTCCCCGGGAATCCAAAGCGTAAACGTCGTCCCTTGCCCCGGCTCCGTCTCAAAAGTAATCTCGCCCCCGAGTTTTTCCATAAGGTTGCGGCAGATCGGAAGCCCCAGGCCTGTGCCCTTACCCGGGGGCTTTGTGGTAAAAAAAAGCTTAAACATCTTGTCCTGGTTTTCTTTCGGAATGCCGCCCCCGTTGTCCTCAATGTCCACCTGAACGCCGGAATCGTACCGGGCCGTCCGGATGGCGATCTGTCCGTCGGGCTTGCCCGATTCCAGCACCGCATGGACCGCATTGGTGACAACATTGACAAAGACCTGCTCCAGAAGCCGGGGATCTGAACGCACCATAAGGGGATCGTCGGAAAACCCGAATTCCACCTTCACCGGGGAATGTTTCAACTCGGGACGGAGCAGTTCAACCGTACCCCGGAGCAATTCATGGATATCCAGGGCCTGTTTTGCAGGGGCGGAGTCACGGGTAAAATCAAGCAGCCGGTGTGTAATGTGCCGGCACCGCCTGGTCTGCGCGTCAATCTTTTCCAGGGTGTCCAACAGTTCCTTGCGGTCGACGTCCGCAAGTCCTGCGGCGTCCGTCACAACCTCTCGGGCCCATCCCGAGGCCTCGCTGATCACAGCCAGGGGGTTGTTCATTTCATGGGCCACCCCAGCAGCTATGCGGCCGATTTCGGCAAGTCTGTCTACTTGAACCAGATCGTCCTGAAGCTTTTTCCACTGGGTTATGTCCGTACACACGCCGACGGTCCCGACAACACCGCCCTCCCTGTTTGTCAGACTCATCAAAGAGGCATGACAGTGCACGCGGCTGCCGTCTTTGTGTCGAAAGTGAAAATCCAGTGTTACCGCACAGCCATCAGTCTGACAGCTGTTCATTACCTGTTCAAAGGCGCTCGGATCCTCTGCAAAGTCGGTGATCGGCCTTCCAATCACCTCAGCTAATGAATAGCCCAGGATCTTTTCCGCGCCCTTGCTGAACGAAACCACGATCCCGGTAACATCCGTGGCAAAGATCATGTCCCGGGAGTTTTGCAAAATGCAATGAAGGTAACCCCGTGTCTGGTGGAGCTCAATTTTGTAGCTCGCCAGTTCCCGGGTTACCTTCTTGAGCTCGGCCGCCAGGTCGTTATTCGATTCCATAGATTTTTCGAAGCTCGGCCATGGCCTTTCTGATCCCGTGAGCACCCAGACCGGAAGAATAAAGCTCCTCGACTTGCTGTTTGAATTTCTCTTCCTGGAGGGCTACTTTTTTCTTGTATGCCTCCTGAATCGCCGCAACCAAGGTATCATGATCAGCCGGTTTGAGCAGATAGGTAAATGCATCTTCCTGTCCGCTTTCCAGGGCGGATTCGATGGACCCGTGCCCCGTGAGGACAATACATTGCAATAGCGGTTGAACTTCCTTAAGCCTGCGCTGGGTTTCCACCCCATCAATCCCGGGCATTTTCAAGTCAACCACGGCTACATCAAAG
>JAFDGP010000306.1 GCA_019309245.1 Deltaproteobacteria bacterium
GCTCATACCGCCCCACCTAAAACATAAAACTTAACACGTAAAACCTTCTCTTCTTATAAATCCCCCTCACTCCCCCTTTTAAAAAGGGGGAAGATCAAAGGAATGCACCGATTTTCCGCATCCGGCATTCCGCATCCGGCCAACCACCAGTGATAAATGCCAAATGACAGATGATAAATCATTGCTCTGTCCGTGCCTTGAGCCTTCAGCCGGCGTGCAGCCGCACCGCCTCAAGCCAAGTGGTCCTTGAGCCTTAAGCAGCCCGAGACTATCTCTCGGAGCCCCCGGTCTCGCCCGGCTTCCACAATGGGTGATGCTTCTTGACCCACGCCCGGGTGACCCTGCCTTCAAAAATCCCTCTCAGCGTGCCGGGATTGGCCAGGACCCCGAGGTACACATGGACAATCACGATCAACATGGCAATAAAGGCCGCCACCTCATGGACGCCATGGGCGATCAGCCTGAGATTGCTGTCACCACTAAAGACCAGCAGCAGGCCGGTTGCGGCCAGGCCCACCACTAAAAGCAGCAATAACCACAGGAAGACCTTCTGTCCCGCGTTAAACCGCCCCGATGGCAGGTCTTCCGAGTATCCGAAATACCCGCCCAGCCTTTTGAGCCACTGCCAATCCCATCTCTCAAACACGGCATCCCTGGCCCAGATGGCGACCACCAGCAACACATCCACGATGAAAAGATACCCAGTATATCGATGCAGCATATTCAGATCGCCCAGCGCGTCAGAAGAAAATGGCAATGCAGAAAAGGCCATCAGTCCCGTTACGGCCTGGGCAAAAAACAAGACCAGCAGGCCGTAGTGAGCCAGCCGTTCCGCCGTATTGAATCGTACAACGTCCGAATCATCCGGCACAACAGAAGCCCTTTTCGGACCGAAGATAACGTAGTGAAGCATGAGCAAAACCATGACAACCACAAGCGACCACAGGCCCACTGGTTTTAAGGTCTCATGCTCGAAGGTCATGAATTGCAAAGCCGTGGAGGAAAACCCAAGAAACGAGGCGTTCTTGACGATAACGGGCTTTCCCGATCCATCAAAAGGCTTTGCCATGACATCTTTGGAAAAGAAATCCGATTGCTTGCCGTGACAATCCTTGCAGCCTCCGGCGCCCCAGGCGTTTCGGGCCGGGGTGATGTCGTGGCTGAACTTAAAAACGGATCCATAGGGGGTGTATTCATAGGGCTTTTTTGATAACGTCTCCCAGGTCACGCCGTCCGCCGTATATCGGTCGCCATCCACAAACACGACTTTTCCCGGCGCCGGGTTCTTTGACCGGGACCTGAGCATGGACCGGGCCGATTCCAGCAAGGCCATAATTTCTTCCGGCGTGTTGACTTCTTTAAAGCCATCGCGATTGTCGTCCTGGATCTTTTTGAGCAACGGGTAGTTTTTGTCGGGATCCGACAGGTGTTTCTTCCACATGGAAAAGATATCTTTCATGCGGGGTTGTCGGATACCCGTTTCGCCGGGTCGCTTGATGCCCACCCAAAGGGTGTATACCCGATTCAGGGGGTAGATCTCGCCCTTGTACCAACCCAAGACCGGCCTAAATCTAAAAAATGGCTGCAGGCCTTCGGGATATCCAATCTCATCGCCATAGAAATTCCAGGGCTTGATATCCGGGCCATAAAAAGACCACAGCCGCTTTGGTGCCGGGGCGATTCTGGGGCTGGTGTTAAACACCGACGCGTCCTGAACCAGGGCGGCCTTGACCTGCCGCCATGGGATGTGACACGTCTGACAGGCGATCTTTTTCAAATGTTCCGGCGGCAGACCACGATGCTTGATGATTGGAGCATTCAGAATGCCTTTCTCATGGCAATCCTCGCAGCACCGCATGGTATTGTCCAGGTCGTCCCGGACAAAATTGCCGGGATCATCGCCCTTGCCGATCTGGTGTTCCTCCCGGCCCTTGATGCGCGGATCCTGCGCGTGCCGGCCGGTCAGATGGCAATCGATACATCGCAGGCCCGCCCGGATGTGCACATCGGTCCTGTGGCTGTAGGATTGGCCCCGTTTTTTCCAGTCCGACCCGTGATGGCAGGAAAGACAGTTTTCGTTCGGTACCTCCTTGACCACGGGAAGCGTCACCTTTCCGTCTTTTCCAAATATGGAAAGGTCATAGGTCAACTTCGGCACTTGCCCGTTTGCTACGGCCCCTGTAACCCGTCCGAAGCCCGCGCCGACGGTTGCGGCCCACCGGAAATTCAGGCCCTTGATTTGTTTGTTCCTTGCTTCATGATCGTAACCTTTGAGGTGGCACACCAGACAGTCCGCCTCCATCACCCCGCTTTCGGCCCACTTGGACTTGTAGTAGTCTCCATCCAAACCGTTTTCGCCTCCGGGTGTGATCTTGTTTTTGGAATTCGCAGCAAAGCGGTCATAACGGCGGCCCTCCCGATCAAACTCAACCGCACCCCCGCCGGGATGGCAGACCCCGCACATGCGGGCAAACCCATAGGAAGTTAATTCGATGTCCAAAGAAGATTGATTGTGCTTTCCCGCCAACTGCGGGAAGATCGGGCCGGGGCTTCACCACCGCCCACCGTACTGGCCGGGACTGCTGCACTGGGGATATCTGGCCTGAAACTCCGCGGACATCTTTTCTCCTTTGCCCTGCTGAAAATGGTACCCACGGGTGATCTTATCATAGTCGTGGCACTTGCCGCAGGTCATCCTGGGGCTGTAAGGGGCCTCCGCATTTATGGCGTCTACGGGATCAATCATGTTGCCATCCTTATCAAGCAAATTGATCGGGGGGCAGATCCCCATGGCATCCTGTTTGGCCTGCTCATACAGATCCTCTTCTTGTGCCGCCGGTGGCGCACCGGCTGAAACAGCACCCCACAAAAGGACAACCAACAAGACCGTTCGGACCAATGCTTTTGTTTTCATGGCTCCCTCCTGTTTGTGACCAATTCCCCAGAATGCGCTCGGCACAGCCGCCCGATGCCTCCTGCCGAAATTGAGCGTTCACATCACAAATGGCCACAGATTCCGTACTGATTCATCTCATTCAAGGAACTCTCAGAACTCTTCACCTCACCGTCAAGCCCCGAACCAACCCGGACAATTGCACGCCAAGCGAATCTAGCGATGAATAAACCACCGGAATCACGATCATGGTGAGGAAAGTGCCCACAAGCAACCCACTGGCGGCCACAATTCCCAAAGGGCTCATACGTTCCAGACCGACTGCCAGTTCGAATATAAGCGGAACCAGGCCAAT
>JAFDGP010000307.1 GCA_019309245.1 Deltaproteobacteria bacterium
CATCCGGTTGGCGGTTTGATAGACGGCTGCATAGATCGGGGTCGGTTCATCAGAGATCGTCTCAAACACGGCCGTCGGCAACCGTACGGCCACGGCGATGGCTCTGGGGAACCCACCAAGCAGATCGGGGGGAATCGTCTCATAGTTTCTAAAAGCCGTTGTATCCGCGACGCCTACAAGATCCGCCCCCCCATCCAGGATATCCCGCTTCCATTGATCGGTATAGGCGTTTCGCGACGGTTCAAGATCTGTTGGCGGACCGGAATCTTTTCTCCTGATCATCTCAATGCGTGTGCCGCGATTTGAATTGAGTTTCTTAAGAGGGGTACCCCCATCGTTCATCAATTTTTTCGGTTTATGGCTGGGCCCTTTCTAGATCTTTTCCAGGGTATAGTCTCGCGTCCCAAGACCAATTTTTTCTGCATATTCCAGCTGAATTTCCCAATCCACCTTCGGATAGATGGCCCGAAACTTGTCCTGCCCGGGCTTGAAGTGCTTGGTCAGTGAGGACGTCCGACTGCCCTCGGCCCGATTGACAAGATCTGCCGAGGCTTGGTCAATGGCCACCGGATCACTGGAAGCCACGATGCCAATATCGGGGACAATGGACGCATCGCTATGGCCGTAACAGTCGCAAGCAGGCGACACATTGGTGATAAAGTTCAGGAACAGAGCTGCGTTCTTCTTGTTTTTGAGCACCCCGGCGGTATATTCCACCATGTTTTCCAGAAAGGTTGGGATGGCTTGATTCCACTGAATTTGAATCGCTTCGTTTGGACATACAATAATGCATTCACCGCATCCCACGCACTTTTTGGCATTAATTTGCGCCTTCTCCTCCACCAGGCGGATCGCCTTTTTCGCGCAGTGCCCTATGCACTCGCCACAGCCGATACATTTTTTTCGGTTCACTTTCGGCGATACGGTGGAATGCTGGGCGAGCTTTCCCTTGCGGGACGCACAGCCCATACCCAGGTTCTTGATCGTTCCACCGAATCCCGACAATTCGTGGCCCTTGAAATGGGCCACGCTGACCATGGCATCGGCCTTAACGATTTCCGAGGCGATATGGACCCGTTTGAACCGTTTTAGGTTGACGCTGATCGTGTTCTCGCTGGTTCCCCGCAGTCCATCGGCAATGATAAGGGGAGCGCCCACCACAGCATACGAGAATCCGTTTTGGATGGCCGTGTTCAGGTGACCGACCGAATCACTGCGACTGCCCACGTACAGGGTGTTCGCGTCGGTCAGAAAGGGGCGGCCGCCGAGTTCTTTGATCCGATCCACCACCTGCCTGATGAAAATCGGGCGCACATAGGCAGTGTTGCCCGCCTCTCCAAAGTGGAGTTTGACGGCGACCAGTGCCCGTTTCTGAATCTTGTCGGAAATCCCGACGGCATCCAGCAGGGCCTGTACCTTGGAAAGGAGGTTTCGGTTGGGCTTTGCTCTGAGATCTGCAAAATACACAGGACTCTTCATGGCTTTTCCTCCTGAAATCCGACACTATTATGCGAATAGAAAATCAAAGACCGCTAGTCAAGTGAATAAGACAGGCAGGGGGCCCAATGCCCGAAAACATTGTGTGCCTCTGGCAAAAAGGGTTTTAATCGATATGGGTCTTCTGCTAAACATGGTGGATCCTTAGGGTTGAGCCAGGTTTGTAGGTTGAAGAGGGGAGTGGGGTTTTGAGGCCCGGCAAAGACTGTTATCAATGCTGCAAAAGGAGGATAGGGCCATGATTATCGCTGTTATGAGTGACACCCATGACCATATCTGGAATGTGCAAAAGGTCCTGGGCATTGTGAAGGAACGGGGCGTTAAAGCCATGGTTCATTGTGGGGATTTTGTCGCGCCGTTTGTGCTCAAGGCGTTGAATGAGGGTGCGGTGCCGGTTCATGGGGTTTTTGGGAACAATGACGGCGATCAGTTTACCCTGACCCGGCTTTCATTGACGGTCCTTTCTCATGTTACCTTGTACGGTCTGGTGGGCGAGTGTGACTTGGGCGGCTTTCGGGTGGGCTTTACGCACTATCGGCCCGTGGCGGAAGGGCTGGCGGCAAGCAATCGGTTCGACCTGGTGTGCTTCGGTCACAGCCACGAAGCCTGCCTCGAGACGGTGGGACGGACCACCTTGTTGAATCCCGGGGAGGTGATGGGAAAGGATGGACATCCGGGTTTTTACCTGGTGGATACCACGCAGGGCCGGTATGATAGGATTGATTTGTCCTCCTGATGACAAGACGATGTGCGGGGTTTTCTTTGCTGGTGTGTGAGGTTTCCGGTAAAAGTGGAAAGAGGAGATGAGCGTAGAATCCAAACGTGACGGATTGAGTACCCTGGGCACCCTTCTGGTTGTTTTGGGCGTGGCGGTGTGGGGTCTTTACGCCGTAATGCGCTGGGGGATGGGTAGGGGGGTGACAGGGCGCCAGTTTTTGCCCTACCACCTGGCCGGGGTCATCCCGGGGATGGTGTTGAGGCGGCGCAGATTTTTCCAACGCGTGCTCCAACGGGTGTTGAGGCAGCCGGACTGAAGCGCTTTTTCCGAGGTTGAAACGGGTAGGCAATTCGGTGGATTTGGGATTGAAAACCTATTGATATTATGGTTTATTGATTGATCAATAGAATGTTCCACCGGACATCATCGGGCGGTTGTCATCAACCCTTGCCTCTGGAGCGCCGCGGGTGGATTACTTTGCCGTCAGAATGCAACTCGTTACGATTTCATCAAGGCTTAAAGGGCTTAAGAGGGTGAATTTGATCTCGAAACAGACCCGTAAGCCACCTGGATTAATACGCTACACAGCGTTCATGTTGGCCATGGGCGCCTTGTTGGCGGTCAGCGGGTGTAGCCGGGGCCTGATAGGCGGGCGTCCTGTCGCGCGGACATCGCCCGTGTGTGACAAGGCTGCCGACGATGCTATGCGACGGCGTGACTTTCAGGCGGGAGTGATTCTTCACGAGCGGTTTCTCGTCGATCATCCCGACAACGGGCTGGCACTTTATCACCTGGGGTTTGCTTATGGACAGCTTGGAGACCACGTTAACGAGGTGGCCTACTATGAAAAGGCCATCAGTGCAGGGTTCAAGGATGAAGACATTCTTTTTAACCTGGGCATGGCTTACGGAGAATTGGGCCAAATGAACAAGGCGGTGGATGCCTTTCAGGAGGCGCTGAAGATCAGTCCGGGCAGTGCTGATAATCATTTTGGTCTGGCCCTGGTTTATCAGAGTGCCGCGGCTGATGAAGA
>JAFDGP010000308.1 GCA_019309245.1 Deltaproteobacteria bacterium
GAAAATATTTTGAGCACGAACCTTTTTATGTGGCGATGGAACGGCCAGGGCGTTTGGAAGAAGATCGATGATCGCGAGGTGAAACAGGCCATCCATAACGGGATGCGTTCGGCCGAGGTCTCGAAGGCGGCGGTTGATAGTATTCTGGATCTTTTTAAGACTGAAACATTTAAAGCGAATCATCAGTTCGATAAGAACCTTGAGGCGATCAACTGTCTGAATGGCGAGCTACATTGGACCGGCGCACAATGGGAGCTTCGCAAGCATTTAAGGGAAAACTACCGCATCACACAAATCCCGGTCGCTTATGATAAAAAGGCGAGGGCACCGCGATTCGAGCAATTTCTGATGGAGGTTTTTAAGGGCGATCCAGACCAGACCGAAAAGGCGATTCTCATCTGCGAGGCTATGGGATACTCCCTTATGTCATCAACGGCGTATGAGAAATTTATCCTGCTTATAGGACCAGGGGCGAATGGCAAGTCAGTTCTCCTGGGGACCCTGGCGGTACTGGTTGGGCGGGAAAATATGGCCGCTGTTCAGCCGACTCAACTCGCAAATCGATTCCAACGCGCCCACCTTTACGGAAAACTGGTCAATCTGGTCACTGAGATCCCGGAAGGTCACGAAATCGCGGATGCGGAACTCAAGGCTATCGTATCCGGTGAGCTGACAACGGCGGAGCACAAACATCGAGACCCGTTCGACTTTCGGCCCTACGCAACCTGTTGGTTTGCATCAAATCACATGCCGCATACAAGAGATTTTAGCGATGCCCTTTTTCGGCGGGCACTTATCCTTCCATTTAACCGCGTATTTCAAAAACACGAGCAGGACAAAAGTCTTCAACAGAAACTTCAAGGAGAGCTGCCTGGCATATTGAATCTGGCTCTTGAGGCAATGGCTGGAGTTTTCAAACGGGGTTTCTTCACTGAACCGGAATCATGCGAGGAAGCAAAGCGGACATGGCGCTTGAACTGCGATCAGGTTCAACAGTTCGCGGATGAGATGTGCGTCTTTAAGCCAGGGGTTGAAACGCCATCCGCTCAGCTCTTCAAGGCATATCAGGAATGGGCCAGGGAAGCGGCCATCAAAAAAACACTGAATCGGAACAACTTCACGCAACGAATGTGCCGGTTAGGGGCCGAGCGAGCCAAAGGAACAGGCG
Organism: Deltaproteobacteria bacterium; assembly: GCA_019309245.1. GTDB lineage: Bacteria > Desulfobacterota > Desulfobacteria > Desulfobacterales. The sequence goes on from JAFDGP010000308.1 coordinate 1,169, forward strand.
GAATCAGGCTTTTAGCCGGGGTTGAGCTGAAATAGTGGCACAAGTGGCACAGTTACGCATTTGGGTTCATATAGGCCGCCCACATATAGGGTATGTGGGGGAGACTATATAGGTTTAAATAGAGGGGTTGCGCCACTTGCGCCACTCATGCCACTGGAGGGCAAATCATGAGTCTTTTGACGCTACTGCAGAGTCGGAATCAGGAACAGGAAGAACAGATTGACCCTGGATTCTTCGATGAGCGGATGGATCAGGCTATCGAGGATCTAAACCAGGCCGGTATCTGCCTCATGGATTATCCTCCCTCCACAAGGCACCGGGCCTTTCTTATAGAACAGGAGCTAAGCGAGGCCGCTAACAAAGGAGACCGGGCCAGGTTCCTGGAGCTCCTCAAGAGGTGGAGGGGGTGTTTTCATTGAAGATCGTAATATCAAATAGGGCCTTCCTTCAGGGGGTCCCCACATCATTTGAACGGGAGCTTACCAGCAGGTTGACCTTCCGAAACCCGGCCTATGAGGAGGCGGAAAGGATGGGCCGATGGCTGGGTGACCTTGACGAATACCTAAGATGCTACCAGAACACGAGGAACGGCCTGATCATCCCCAGGGGTTACGCCCGGCAGCTCATAGGGCTTTGCAGGCGTCATGGTGTCCGGTACCACCTGGAGGACCAGAGGCGGATATTGCCGGAGGTTGACTTTGCCTTCCAGGGACAGTTGAGGCCCTTCCAGCAGGAGGCCGTTAAAGCGGTGCTGTCCAGGGACTTCGGGGTTCTCAGCGCACCAACCGGGTCCGGGAAGACCGTTATGGCTCTTCATGTCATTGCAGAGCGCCGACAGCCTGCCCTTGTCATAGTCCATACGAAGGAACTCCTCCACTAGTGGAAGGACCGGGCTGTTAAGTTCCTGGGCCTTCAGGAGGATGAAATAGGCCTTATAGGGGACGGAAAGAAGACCATCGGCCCCCGCCTTACCATCGGCATCGTGAACAGCATCTACAAGATAGCGAATGAGATCCGGGAGCATGTGGGGTTCCTCCTTACGGATGAGTGCCACAGAACCTCCAGCCGGACCTTCAGGGAAGCCATAGCAGCTTTTGACAGCCGGTACATGTTGGGGCTCAGTGCTACCCCTTGGCGCCGGGACAAGCTCTCCAGGCTCATATACTGGTATTTGGGGGATGTCGCCCACGAGGTCAATAAAGAAGATCTCTTTCAGACTGGAGATATTGTTCCCGCTGAAGTGGTTATTCGGGAGACTAACTTCCGCACTCTGATTGACCCCACTGAGGAATACAGCACCATGTTGACTGAACTTACCAAGGACCCAGAAAGGAACCGGCTGATAGCCTCAGACGTAGCCGGCGAAGCAAAGAACGGCGGGGGCATATGTTTGGTACTGTCAGACCGGAAAGCTCACTGTGAGGCGCTTTGGGGCCTTCTTCAGCGCCATGGATTAGCTTCTGAGCTTCTAACCGGTGACGTCGCTAATGGTAAGAGGCAAGCAGTTATCGATCGCCTGAACCAGGGGAAAGTCAAGGTGTTGATAGCTACAGGCGCGCTAATCGGTGAGGGCTTCGATTGTAAGCAGCTTTCAACCTTGTTCTTGGCTACTCCTATCAGATTTGACGGCCGTGTCATTCAATACTTAGGGCGGGTCTTGAGGCCAGCATCGGGTAAGGACAAAGCCAAAATTTATGATTATCAGGATATCCATATCCCTGTTCTTTTAGCCTCTGCAAAGGCACGCGAGCGGGTATATGAATCAATCAACTAACCAAAAGGAGAAGAAACATGGCACTCTCTACGAAAACGAAAGATTACCGGTTAATCTCATCGAAAAAACGGAAGAAGAGGAAAGGGTTAGCGGCAGGGGTGTCGACTATGGGACTGAGCGAAGCGGACCGTTTTTATTGGCGAAAAAAACCGATTGCGTTTTGAGCGAATAAGACGGGTTATCGAGCACCATAAAAAGCGCAAGCGTGGGAATCGCAATTATACCACCTAAACTGTCAATTGGAGGCAACCATGATGAACATGAAGCAAAAAAAAATAGATGCCAACATCAAGGAGCTCGCACGAATTTCAACCCGGAATCTCCGAACCTGTGTCCGATGGGAATTGAGACTACCGAGGGCCTTTTGAAAGTGGCGGCGAAATTCAAGGAAACGTTGGGGTGTTCAGACATTGATCTTCAAAATTTTTTTTCCGATCAGCTAAGTTGGTTATTTCCAAGGGTTTTCCAGGGCGGACAGATCAATAAGGAAATGTTGCTCCACTACGCCAATGTCTGGTCGGGGTTGCTGCACAATCTCAAACCCCAGGATGTTCTTGAAACGATGCTCTTGATCCAGGGAATCGGGCTCCACAATCTGATGATCGAGTCCACCCGCCGGGCGATGATGACGTCAGACCATGAGCGGCGGGACATGTTTGTCCGTCAGAGCTTGCGGTTAAGCCGCACATTTGCTGGCCTAATTGAAAGTCTCAAGAAATACCGGTCGGGCGGGCAACAGAAAATCAGGATTGAGCATGTGACCGTGAAGGACGGCGGCCAGGCCATGCTGGGAAACATTAAGGCGGGATGAGGGGGGGCATGGAAAAAACTCTGAAAAGACCTTGGGGGGATGTTAAACGTTGCCAGGCTAAGAGCCGGACTGCAGGACGACAGTGCAGAAACCCTGCAATGAAGGGAAAACGAGTTTGCAGGATACACGGTGGTCTTTCTACCGGGCCAAAGAGCAAAGAAGGGCTTGAACGAGTGAGGCAGGCACGTATCAAACATGGAAAATTCACAGCAGAAGAACGGCGGCGGCAAAAACAAATCTCAAGTCTTTTAAAAGAGGCAAAAGCCACCATTAGGAAAATTGCCGAGATGATGTAGAGTAGCGCCATGGGAGGGCCTTGTTTAAATGAGCCAGTGGCGTCTCAGCACACTCAGAATCGACGAAAACGGGCAGGTGGATACACAGAGAAATATGGGTTTCTGAGTTTCCCTCCGGGGTACCACGATAGAACCAATGATTAAGAGAAATAAGTATCATTCAAGGGAGGACGGA
>JAFDGP010000309.1 GCA_019309245.1 Deltaproteobacteria bacterium
CATTGATACGATCGCCCAGATGGAGAGCCACATGCTGGCTCGCCATTACGAAGGCTTCATGAAAAAAGGTGGGCCGTTCAGGGGACGTCGTTAGCATGGTCATTTTGAAATCTCCCAGGGAGATCGACAAGATCCGCCGCAGCAACCAGATGGTTGCAGAAATTCTAGCGACACTCAAAAAAAAAGTGACTCCGGGTACAGATACTCTGACCCTGGACAAGATGGCCGAGAGTCTGGCCTTGGAGAAAAAGGCCGTACCCGCCTTTAAGGGGTACCGGGGGTTTCCATATAGCCTGTGCGCGTCCGTCAACGACCAAGTGGTTCATGGGTTTCCCAACAGGCGGCCTTTGAGAGAAGGCGATATCCTCAGCCTTGATTTTGGGATTTATTACGACGGATACTACGGTGACGCGGCGGTCACCGTTTCCGTGGGCCGGATATCCCGGGAAGCCCAACGGCTTCTGAAAGTGACTGAAGAAGCCCTCTGGTTGGGGATTCGGCAAGCAGTCGTCGGCAATCGGTTATCGGACATTTCTCATGCGATTCAGAGTCATGTGGAGGCAGCCGGGTACTCTGTGGTTCGCAAGTTTGTCGGGCACGGCATCGGCAGGGATTTGCATGAAGATCCGCAGATTCCCAACTATGGCAAGCCCGGGACCGGGGTTCGCTTGAAGCCCGGGATGGTGTTGGCAATCGAGCCGATGGTTAACGCCGGAGGCTATGACGTAAAGACACTGGAAGATGGATGGACGGCGGTAACCACCGACGGCAGTCTGTCCGCCCATTTTGAACATACGATTGCCGTGACGGATAACGGCCCCGTGGTCCTGAGCGTACTCGAAGAACCCGAGTAAGCCGGCACTGCGATGCGGGGAGGACCCGAAAGCCCTGTGCGACCCCGGGGCCGGCCTATGATTTCTACCGCGCAGTGCCGGTTGGAACGCAACGGGCGGGTTACAAGGACGGAAAAGAAAATGAAGGTTAGGGCCTCGGTAAAGAAAATTTGCGCAAAGTGTAAGATTATTCGTCGCAAGGGAACGGTACGGGTGATCTGCGAAAATAAGCGGCACAAGCAAAGGCAGGGGTAACGTCGCCTTGACGAGGTGTCCTGCGAGCACACCGCTTCCGGGAGGCCCGGTGGTGGGGGCTTGGCAGGGATGGTTTTCGACTCACGAAGCCGAACACAATACATGAGATACAGGGGGTAGGAACTTGGCACGTATTGCAGGGGTTGATTTGCCCAAGAACAAAAGGATTGAGATTGCCCTGACCTATATTTACGGGATTGGACGAAGTGCCTCCGGGAAGATATTGGACAAGGCCGGTGTGGACTCGGGTACCAAGACGGATCGGCTGACCGAAGACGAAGTCAGGGCCATCCGCAAGGTCATTGACGCTGAGTACAAGGTGGAAGGGGAGCTTCGCACTGAGATCTCCATGAATATCAAGCGCCTTATGGAGTTGGGCTGTTACCGAGGCCTTCGCCACAGGCGGTCGCTGCCTGTGAGAGGACAGCGGACCAGTACAAACGCCAGAACCCGAAAGGGGCCACGCCGGACCGTGGCAGGAAAGAGAAAGAAATAGGGGGAACAAAACATGGCGAAGCCTTCACGAAAGAAAAAAGAGAAAAAAAACATACCCCATGGGATTGCTCACATTCAATCTACATTTAACAATACGATTGTGACAATCACAGATCCCGCGGGCAATGTGGTGGCATGGTCCAGTGCAGGCGGACAGGGTTTTAAGGGGTCTCGCAAAAGCACTCCCTTTGCAGCTCAGCTGGCCGCCGAAGACGCCGCCAAAAAAGCCATGGAGCATGGCATGCGGAATGTGGAAGTTTACGTCAAGGGTCCGGGCGCCGGCCGGGAGGCTGCGTTACGGGCGTTGCAGGCGGCCGGGTTCAATGTGGTGCTGATCAAGGATGTGACGCCGATTCCTCACAATGGATGTCGGCCCCCGAAACGCCGCAGGGTATGAAAGGAGGACAGCATTGGCGCGATATATCGGTTCGGTGTGCAGGCTCTGCCGCCGCGAGAATTTGAAGATGTTTCTTAAAGGAGACCGGTGTTATTCCGACAAATGCGCCTTTGACCGCCGGGGGTATGCACCCGGGCAACACGGACAGAGGCGGATGCGCAAGGTCTCCGATTATGGGATTCAGCTCCGTGAAAAACAGAAGGTCAAGCGCATGTATGGCTTGCTGGAAGGCCAGTTTCGAGGGCTGTTTAGAAAGGCGGAACAAAAAAAAGGCGTGACGGGGACCAACCTGTTGGTTTTTCTGGAGAGACGGCTGGACAACGTGGTGTACCGTTTGGGACTTGCCGGCTCGCGGACCCAGGCCAGACAGCTGGTTCGTCACAATCACTTCACTGTCAACGGAAAAAAGATGAACATTCCCTCATATCTTGTGAAAGTGGGCGATGTGATCGAGGTCCGTGAAAAAAGCCGCGAGGTCGCCGTGATTTCCGAGGCCATGGAGACGGTGGTCCGGCGCGGAATTGTGGGATGGCTGGAACTCGACAAAGCGAACTTCAAGGGGACGGTAAAGGCGTATCCCACGCGCGAGGAATTGACCATGCCTATTCAGGAGCAGCTCATTGTAGAGCTGTATTCAAAATAGGCAAATGGTCCTCCCGGGCGTGTTTGCCTGGCTGTTGTAAACATAACCCAGCAAAAATCGGAGACAGGACTATGTCGTCAGAAACAAATGAAATCATGTACATGAACTGGCGGGAGCTGATCGAACCCAAGGGGATCGAAATCAGTACCAGTACGCCGACCTACGGAAAGTTCGTGTGTGAACCCCTTGAACGCGGTTTCGGCATCACCATCGGCAATGCCCTGCGCCGCATTCTGCTTTCCTCGATCCACGGGGCCGCCATTGTATCTACGAAAATCGACGGTGTGATGCACGAATTTTCGGCCATTCCAGGTGTGCTGGAAGATGTTTCTGAGATCATACTGAATCTCAAGGAGGTCCGGCTTCGCATGGCCGATTCCGAGCCGCGGGAGGTTCGCATTGAGGCCTCCGGGGAAGGTGAGGTTAAGGCCGGAGACATAATCACGGACGGCGGGGTTGAAATCCTGAACCCGGACCAGCATATCGCCACACTGTCCAAAGATGTTAAACTGAGTATGAGCATGCTGGTGAAGGTGGGCAAAGGGTATGTGCCTGCTGAATTGAATAAAGAGGAAAACGATCCGGTGGGCACCATTCCGATTGATGCGGTGTTTTCGCCGA
>JAFDGP010000310.1 GCA_019309245.1 Deltaproteobacteria bacterium
GTCGCAAAGAGAAAAAAAAAAAGTGAAATGCACTCCACCACCCGTCAATTAAATGATATCCCGGAGACGCCCAGACGGAGCCGGGGGCAGGAGTTCTGGCGGCTTTTCCGGCAGAACAATCTGGCCATCGCGGGACTGGCCATCTTTGTGGTTTTCTTTGCCGTGGCTGTTCTGGGCCTGTTCTTGACCTCCGGGCCTGAACCTGTGTTTGATCCGGCCCGGGTGCGCCTGCAAGAAAAACTGCGCCCGCCGCTCTCGCGACCGGATTTGGGCTCGTTGCGTGCCGACGAGATGCCCGCTCTGGGCATTTACCTGATGGGGACCGATGACCTAGGCCGCGATGTCTTTTCCCGAATGCTTCAAGGGGCATGGGTGTCTCTGACGGTGGGGTTCGTGGCGGTGGGTATCTCGGTCCTGGTGGGGATTGTCTTCGGTGGGATCGCCGGCTATTTTGGGGAACGCCCGGTGCGCATTGATCACATTATGGCGGTGTGCGTGTGGGGGACTGCCATTATGGTGCTGAGCCGGGGCGGAGCGGCATGGGGAATGGCCTTGATGGCGGCAGGGCTTGGATTGATCCTCTATTTTTTTTGGGCGGGCAAGCAGGCTCGAACTAGTACGAATGGCCGGCTGGAGGTTCTCAGAACGCCCGTGATGTCCGTGGATACGCTGATCATGCGGCTGGTGGACATCATGCTTTGTTTTCCGAGCTTTTTTTTGATTCTCACGGTGGTGGCCCTGCTCCCTGCCAGCATCTACAACATCATGGTGGTAATCGGCCTTACGAGCTGGATGGGAACAACACGCTTTGTGCGGGCAGAGTTTCTGTCCTTAAGAGAGCAGGACTTCGTAACAGCCGCTAGGGCGCTTGGGGTAAGCACTTGGCGGATCATTTTCCGGCATATGATGCCCAATGCCATGGCACCGGTGCTGGTTTCCGCCACTATCGGGATCGCTTCAGCCATCTTGACTGAGGCCGGTTTGAGCTTTCTGGGCTTTGGGGTGCCGCCGCCGCATGCCACCTGGGGAAACATCCTGGCCGACGGAAAAGGATTCATATTTGATGCGCCCTGGCTGACCTTTGCGCCGGGGTTGGCGATCCTGATTGTGGTGCTGTCTTTTAATCTGTTTGGAGAAGGGCTCAGAGACGCCTTGAATCCGAAACTGAGGAGGTAACCTGAATACGACCACCCACAACCAGACCGTCTTGGAGGTCAAGAATCTCCGGATTCAGTTCCGGGGGGCGGACGCGATCGCAAGGGCAGTGGATGGCGTCAGCTTTGAGGTGGGAACCGCCGAAACCGTGTGCCTTGTGGGCGAGTCGGGATGCGGCAAGACGGTCTCCGCACTCAGCATCCTGGGTCTTGTACCCCAGCCGCCGGGTGAGGTGGCCGGTGGGGAAGTCCTGTTTAAGGGGCGAAACCTGCTGGCTCTGGACGATGAAGCAATGCAGGCGTATCGGGGCAACCAGATCGCCATGGTCTTTCAGGAGCCCATGACATCGCTCAACCCCGTGTTCACCATCGGAGACCAAATTGAAGAAGCGATTACCGTGCATGAAGACGTAAGCGACCTGGAAGCCAGGGAGCGGACCACCAGGCTTCTGGCTGATGTTGGCATTCCTGACCCAAAGGAACGTCTTCGCGACTATCCCCATCAACTCAGCGGCGGGCAACGCCAGCGCGTGATGATTGCCATGGCCCTGGCGTGTAATCCGGATCTGGTCATTGCCGATGAGCCCACCACGGCCCTGGACGTAACCGTGCAGGCCCAGATTCTCCGGCTTTTTCATGAACTTCAGAGCAAACGGGCCATGTCCTTGCTCTATATCACCCACGACCTGGGCGTGGTGACCGACATTGCGGATCGAATTTATGTCATGTACGCCGGCATGATCGTAGAGCAGGGTCGTACATCGGATATCTTCAACAACTCTCGCCATCCGTATACGCGGGGCCTGTTGGCATCGTTGCCGGACCGAAAAAAACGGGGCACAAGGCTTCAGGGGATTGCCGGCACGGTTCCGGATCCGGCATACAAGCCGCGGGGATGTCCCTTTCATCCCCGTTGTGAGCTGGCCGAACCCTCGTGCCGGAAAACCGTGCCGGAAATGGCGCCTGTGGGTGGGGCGCACTTGACCCGTTGCCCAATGCTCCGGTGATCTCCGCAACCATGGAGGACCAGGAAATGAAACTCGGCATCATCGGCCTTCCCCAATCGGGAAAGTCGACAGTTTTTGAAGCGTTGACCAAGAACTTCGTACAATCTGCACACGGCGATGTGCGGCTCGGCACGGTACGGGTGCCCGACAACCGGCTGGATGTCCTGAACGAGATGTATAAGCCGCGGAAAACCATCTATGCCCAAGTGGAATATATCCTTTCCCCGTTTCAGGACCAAAAATCCGGAAAGAACAGGACTCAAACCGTCTCCCCCCAATTGAGGGATTGCGATGCGTTTCTTCACGTGGTTCGAAATTTCAGAGGACCGGGATTTGATTCGCCAAGGCCTCCCAAGGACTTTTTCGACCTTGATCAGGAACTCATCTTTGCGGATCTGGTGGTGGTGGAAACACGCCTGGAGCGTATCGGGTTGGATAAGAAACGGGGGAGAAAGGTCAACCAGGATGAGATCGCCTTGCTGGAAGCGTGTCTCGAGACCCTGGAAAACGACATCCCGTTAAGAAGACGTGATGATCTGGCAGGTGCCCAGGCCCTTCGCGGCTACGCCTTTGTTTCTGCAAAACCTACGCTTGTGCTGTTCAATAACGAAGATGAAGACGAAAAACTCCCGGATGCTGAGCCTGTGACTTCTGCGGAGGCTTGTATGGTGGTCCGCGGCAAGCTGGAACATGAGCTGGCCCGCCTGTCTGATGAGGAGGCCGGGGACTTCCTGTCTGCTTATGGTATTGTCGAGTCGGCCATGGATAGGGTGATCAGACGCTCCTATGAGCTTTTGGGGCTGATTTCTTTTTTCACGATAGGAAAGGATGAAGTCAGGGCATGGACCATCAGAAAAAACACGCCAGCGGTGGATGCCGCCGGCGCGGTGCATTCAGACATGAAGAAGGGATTTATACGCGCGGAAGTGCTTGCCTATGAGGATCTTATGGCTGCAGGTACGTATGCTGAGGCAAAAAGACAGGGCAAGGTGAGACTGGAGGGCAAATCCCACATCGTGCAAGACGGGGAGATCGTGAATTTTCGGTTCAATGTATAGGGGTTTTGGAAAGGTCTCGCTT
>JAFDGP010000311.1 GCA_019309245.1 Deltaproteobacteria bacterium
CTACCATGGCACCGAAACCATTATTTTCAACTATGATTATGAAAAACTTTCAGGTGACTATCCGGATCATTATCTCCGGACGGCCGTGGTATTTTTCGATCCCCAGGTTAAGCTTCCAGAGTTTTATCTTAAACCCCAAAGCCTGGGTAGCAGAATATTCAAGCGCAAAGACATTGATTTCGAGGAAGATCCCTATTTTTCGAAGCGCTACTATTTAACCGGGCCTGACCGGAAGGCGGTGCGAGATGTATTTGCTATTCCTCAAAGACAGGCTTTAATTGAAAGCAAAAACAGGTGGGCAGTCGGATCGGCAGAGGGTTACGTGGTTATTTATGCGGATGAAAAGATGGATGAACAAATAAAACCCAGCGCAAACGAAATGGGGGCATATCTGGAGCAGACCTGGTCCTTGTATGATGTGCTATCCTCATCTATGCGTATGTCCCGGTGATGCCCGGCGTCATTGTTGTTTCGAAAATTCTCTGCATCTCTTTTTTGCGTACTCCCAGGCTGAAAATTTACAATCCGGGTCGGTGGTTGAAATAAAGGGATCTTCACCATACAACATATAGCCGCCCCAGAGTTCGTCAAAAGAAGACTTTCCTCTCTCAAGTTTTTGAAAGTATTCGTTCACAATCTTCTTGCAAGCGTTTATGGCTTCATCACACGAGTCAAACTCACCAAGTTTGTAACGCTCGCTCTCATCCTCATAATGAAAGTTGTCATCAACGTAAACGACGTACTTCATAGTATTGCCCGATTCTCGGCCGTCCGTTTTGTTCTACCAACGGTCCGCTACCCAACCAGACCGGCGACGATGCCCGAGTCGTTGGGACCCGTGAAATCCAGCCTCTGGATATCCTGGACTCCCGCCTCAGTCAACATATCGAACAGCTCTCTCTCACAATAAGATTGCCCTTCCGGTGTTCCCAACAGCATGTTCAAGGAAAAAAGAGCGGGGAACACCGGCCCGGCCTTGGTGTCATTGAGGATAAACTCATGGATCATGATCAGTCCCCCAGGCCGAAGACACGAAACAGCCTTGGCGATGATACGCCGGCAGTTCTCATGGCCCTCTGCATGAAGGATATGGGAAAGCCATGCGACATCGTAATCTCCGGGGATCGGATCACTCAGATAGTCTCCGGGTACGAAATGCACCCGGTCCGAGAGACCAAAGCGTTGAATCGTCTTTTCGGCAAACGGTCGGGTCGTGGCAAGATCGTACACGGTTGCCCTCAATTCCAAATTCTTTAAACAAAAGTGGATGCCGTACGTGCCGGGTCCGCCTCCCAGGTCCAGGAGATCCTCTCGGCCGGACAGATCCACGATATCTGCTACTGCAGGAGCTATTCCCATGGCATTATTGAACATCCCCATCAGGAAGTTTTCTCGCCATTCCTCGCTGTCATGTGAAACCCTGCCTCTTACCGCCTTTCCACCCTTGACAGCTTCATCCAGTCTGGACCAGGAATCCACCAAATGGTGGTGATGCATAACCATGTACCCGCTGTAATCTGGTGAATTCCTCGAAAGAAGGGATTGAGCAACCTTCGTATTGTTAAAAAACGGGCCCGATTTTTCCAGCAGCCCTATGGCCGTCAATGCATTCATGAGCATGGTCATCGCCCTTTGGTCACAACTCAGCCGCCGGGAGACCTCTTCAGCGGAAAGCTGTTCATGCGCAAGCTCGGTAAAGACTCCAAGCTTGACTCCGGCATGAAGGGCCGAACTCTTCCAGTATTGCCCGGACACCTGAAGCAGGCGTTGCCGATTCCACTGATCCCGACCCATCTTCGCGCCTCCTTTTCCTCACCGCTGTACCGACAGCCCAAGATCCCGGGGATTACACCGCTTTTTCGCGCTTTTGTGCCGCTGGAAACGTTATCCGAAAGGTCGTCTTACAGCCTTTGACGCTTTCTACTTCTATCGTCCCGCTGTAATCCTTGATGATGCCATAGCTGATCGACAACCCCAATCCGGTCCCTTTGTCCACGTTCTTAGTGGTAAAAAAGGGTTCAAAGATCTTGTCAACGATGGCATCATCGATCCCGACACCCGTGTCAGACACCTCCACCGTGACCTTCCCTTCCCGCAAACGGCTCTCGATCTCTATACGTTTCTTTTCATCCGGCCGCCGGTCCTGCGCTGTCCATTTTTCCTCAATGGCATCCCGGGCATTAATCAAAAGATTGATAAAAACCTGTTCCAACCGATTCGCGTCCGCCATGATTACGGGAAGATCGTCGGCGAGATTGACGATTACTTCAATATCGCGTAGCTTGAGCTGTCGACTAAAGATCTCCAGGGCCTTGCTCAGCGGATCGTTTACCTGGACCGGCACCCTTTTTACTTCAGATTTCCTCCCGAACTCCCGCATATGCTTGATAATCTTGAAGGCCCTGTCTACGTGGCTGTCAATTTCCTCAGCCAGTGTTCTGAGGATTTCCGCCTTGATGTCTTCGCGGTTTCTCACCTTTTTTATCAGAAAACTGCTCGCAGTCTTGATCACCGACAAAGGCTGGTTCAACTCGTGTGCCACACCGGTGGACATCTCTCCCATGGTGGCCATCTTGCTGGCCTGGATAAGCTGGGTCTCTTTGATCAAGCTCTCCGTAATATCCAAGGAAGACGCAACAATCTGGACAACATTTCCCTCGTCATCAAATATTGGATATCCGTGCACCTCTACGTTTCTCGCATTGCCCCGGCTGTCGTAGTGAAGATGTTCCACAACAGCCGGCTGCTTGGTTCTCTTGATCGTTTCCAGCGGACAGGGGTGCCTTTCCGGTCCACACGGTTTTTCAGCTTTATGGGTGAGGGCATAGCACGTCATGTTTTTAAAAAAAGGGCCCTGGTAGGCCGCCGAATTGGCAAGCTTGATCTGGTAGTTGAAGGCGTCGATCACATAAAACGGATGGGGCAGGGATTCAAGTACGAGATTCAGAAATTCCGTCTGTCGGCGGGCCTCCTTCTCTGCCCGCTTTCTATGTTCGATCTCTGTGGCAACGCTTTCAATCATCTGGTTGGTCATGCGCTTGAGGGCTTCCAGAAGTTCAACCTCCGAACTCCCACCCACTCGGGCCGTGAGATCGCCCTCGGTGACCTTGTGCAACACGTCAAAATGTTCCGCAAGCCCAATGGCGAACTCATGTGACAGGTCCAGGATTTCACGAAGGTTCGCTGCGGTTAGATTCACCAATTTCTTGAGTTTGGCCAGCGCCTCCA
>JAFDGP010000022.1 GCA_019309245.1 Deltaproteobacteria bacterium
TCAGCATCGACTATGTGACAACGCCCATGGGGGCGGGGTTTCGGATTTCGTCGAACTTGTCCTCGGGGGGGGGCTGCACAAGTTCGTGTGGCACCGGCGGATCCTGTGCTTGCTGAGGCACGTCGCTGGCTCAACCACCTTGTCCAACAACGCGTATCAATGAAGAAAACCAGAGGCCGCCTGTGGGCGGCCTTTCCTATTTTGCTCCGGCCTCCTTGGCGAATGTCGTATCCACCAGTTTTTCCAGATCGATCTTGTCTTTCATGATGTGCATCTGGTCGCACATGTAGTCTTGAATTTTGGCAAGATCGTCGATGACCGGAAAAAGCTGACCCGTGGTGATTCGGTCCGGCGGGTCGCTCAGGACGCGTTCCACGACCGCCTTGTCCTGGCCTAAAAAGTTTGCCCCGATCACGGCCGCAGCCGAAGGCTTGGCGTCTACGGCCAGGCCTGATTTCACCAAGCTGTTGGTCAGTTCATGGAGGGCGTCGGGATATTTGTCCGCGACTTCTTCTCTGACCACGAACACGCAACACGGATGGTTGGGCCATAGGTCCTTGGAGAGATAGAATTCCTCGCCGAAGCCGGCCGTGATCGCCTGGGTGCCGATGGGCTCGGCCACGATAAAGCCGGCGATTTCCCCGTCCTGATCGTCTTTCATAACGTCGGGCATCATCGTCGGGGCCATGACCTCCAGGAACACGTCCACCCCTTTTTCTCCACTTCTTCCCGGCTTGAGCCCCTTTTCCGTCAAGAGTTTGTGAAAGAGCATGTTATGGACAGATAACTGATACGGGATAAGAACGAACTTACCAGCGAAGTCTTCAATTTTTTCAATATTGGCGACCTTGCTCTTTACCAGGATACTGCCAGATCTGTGAGTAAAGAGAATAAGCCGTAACGCCACTCCGGATTTGAAAAGATCCATGGCTGTTGGGGCCAGGATAAAGGCCCCGTCCAACGTGCTGTCGGCCAGGCCATCGGCCACTTCCATCCAGCCCGTTTTGAGGACCGGTTGCAAGGTGCCGTGCTCAAACACTTCCTTGCCTTTCTTTACCTTCAGGTCCGTAATTCCAAGGATCAGATGATCCGTGATCTTGAGGTGGCCGATCTTTATTGTGGGCTTGTCTGCCATGAGTCTCTCCCTATTTTCCAAGGCATGGGCTGATACGACCCGTGCCTATTTCCCAATCCCAATGACCGAATCGGATGAATCCATCGCAAGAAGTGGATGCATGTCCTGTGCCAATCGAATGTGCGAAGGGGAGTGGAATCAACAAGGCGTGGACTCCCGCCGGATGACAACAGCCAATGACGCTTTTGACGCAATCATCAGGACTGCCGTGCGTTCGGGGTCCCAAAACATGATCTGCCCCACCATGTCACAAGTTTGACAGTATCAGGAGACCGGATCGAAGGCCCCCTGCTTGGCCAGGGCGATGAAATGGGCCACATCAATTTCTTTGGGGCAAACGAAGGAACACGCCTGGGCTGTCCTGCACCGGGGCAAACCCTGCTCGCCGTACAGGAGTCCGGCCCGTTGTTTCATGGCGGTTTCTCTGGGGTCCATCATTCGAACCACGTTGACTAACATGGCATTGGGGCCGAGGTGGTTTTTCTGGGTCACACACGCAGTGGCACAGCAGAAACAATTGATACATCGGGTCGCCTCCACGTAGCGGTCCAGGACCTTTGGGACAATGCGATACTCATCGCCCTCAGGCGGCGGCGGAGCCGGAGCGATAATGTATGGCTTGGCGATATGGATCCGCTGATAAGCCCTTTCCAAGTCCACGACCAGGTCACGCACCACAGGGGCCACGGTTAGAGGGGCTACGGAAAACGTGGACGTGTTGAACATCTGCATGGCTGTTTCAACGAGAAGTTCACAAGTGAGCAAAGGTCTGCCGTTGATCCGCATCCCACAGCTTCCGCACTGCGCGTGTTCACAGGACGAACTCCAGGCCAGGGTCGGGTCCTGCTCATCGTTGATTTTTCGAAAAAGGTCCACAAAGCGAAGGATGCCGCCTGCTTTGAGGCTATAGTCCTGAACCCAGGCGCGTTGAACATCCGGGTCATAGCGGCTGACCTTGAGCACGATGTCATATTGTTGGGTCATTCTTGTTCTCCGCGGTCAATACTTGCGTTCAATCACTGCAAACCTTTCGTAATGCTCTCCTTGTGCTTCGTAGATACTCATGTCGATGGGGCGCTGATCCAGTGTGATCTTGCCGAATTCGGGCATGTAGGCCAGGGTGTGATAGTGAAACTCAGGGCTTCTGTCCGGGAAGTCTTCGCGGTAGTGGGCACCGCGGGACTCTCTTCGTGCCAAAGCACATTGGGCGATTACATAAGAGACATCCAGCAGGTGATTCAGCTCCCAGTTCTGGATGAGCTCCTGATTCATGACCAGGGTCTTTGAACTCAATGCCATTTGTGTGGCTCTAGATTTGAGTTCGGCGATTTCTTCAATCGCCTCTGAAAGGCCCTTTTCATCTCGAAACACCCCGACCTTGTCCATCATCAGCCGACGCAGAGCGTCGCGGATGGCGGCAAAACGTTCCGTGCCGCGGGCCTCAAGGTGGCGGCTGAAGCGTTCAAGGGCACGGTGGCCGGCTTCGTCCGGCAGCTCGCCGGGCTCCGGGGCGTCGCGTAGATATTCGACCACCCGATCTCCTACCACTTTTCCCATGGTAATGAGTTCAAGCAGGGAATTGGTTCCGAGGCGATTGTGACCGTGGAGGCTGGCTGCCGCGAACTCCCCGCACGCGTACAGGCCGTCAACCACATGTTGAGGGTCTTTTTGGACTTCACCGAACTCGTTCGTGGGTGCGCCGCCCATCTGATAGTGGGCGGTCGGTGTGACCGGGCACAGCTCGGATTGGGGTTCAACGCCCACGAATTTCCGGAAAAATCCGCATACCTCCTGGATCCTTGTCTTATGCACATGTTCGGGAAGATGCCTGAGGTCGAGCCAGACATGGGGCAGCCCATGGTCGGGATGCACACATCCCCGGCCCTCACGAATTTCGTTCATAATACATCTGGACACCAGGTCCCGCGGGGCCAGGTCTTTTGCCGTGGGCGCATAGCGTTCCATGAAGGGTTCCCCCTCGGCATTTCGCAAGATGCCTCCCTCCCCCCGCAAAGCCTCACTGGCCAGGATGCCGGGCCCAACAATGCCCGTGGGATGAAACTGCACAGCCTCCACGTCCATGACGGGCAGTCCGGCCTGGAGGACAAGCGCCAATCCGTCCCCGGTGTTCTGGCGGCAGTTGGTGCTGACCTGATACATACGGGTTTTTCCACCGGTCGCCATAACCGTGGCCTTGGCCAAAACGGCCACAAAGGCGCCGGTGTGTTCCATCAAGACCACCGCCCCAACACATCGGCTGTTTCGCATAAGCAACTCAACAGCGACCGTCTGGTTCAGGAAGATCACCTCGTGTTTGAGGGCCTCTGCCCAGACGGTATCCATGATACCCTTGCCGGTGCGGTCCGCCTCGTAGCAGGCCCGAAATGCCTTGACTTCGCCGAAGTTGAGCATATGGCCGCCGAATGGCCGCTTGGCGATTCGGCCTTCGTCGGTGCGGCTGAAGTGCATACCGTGGCGTTCCAGCCAGACAATTTGATCCCAGGCCGATTCACAGACCTTGCGGATAATGTTCTGGTCGGCGGAACAGTCAGAGCCTTTCCAGGTGTCAAACATATGATAGACAATCTTGTCCAGAGGGTCTTTGGGGTCCACGGCCGCCATGCCACCCTGCGCCGCGGAGGTGTGGGACTTCTGAGGGCTGTGAACCTTGGTCACAGCCACAACACGCGTGTCCGGGCGTTGCTCACAGATCGCGGCGGCGCATCGGAGACCCGCGCCGCCTGCTCCGATGATCAGGACGTCTGTTTTCAGGACGGATTGAATTTTTAGTCCGTTTTTTGAAGTTGCCATATGTTGTTTTCCTTCACAGAGGTCCAGGCGGGCTTTAGATATTTGCAACCAGGCGCAGCCCGACGTAGGCAAAGACCAGAACGACAAAACAGGAGGCCATCTTGATGCCGGTTCTCAGGCGGTTGTTTTCGACCGTATCTCCGATAATGGTATTCAGGCCGAATCCGGCATGAAAGAAAATGACCACGACGAAGACAAAGTCAATGACCCTGATGCCCATACCGGACATCCGTTCCAGGATCGTATTGACGTCATGGCCCGCCTTTGCGTTCAAATGCATGAAAAACATATGCCCGCAGACCATAGGGAAAAGAAAGGCCGCGGAAACCCTTTGGAGCTTCCAGCCCAAACTGTTTTGTGTCTGCCAAACGCGGTCACAAACCCCGCCGGTGACCAGCAAAGCGGCCAGCGCTGTGGTGAGCCAGAAGACTCCGGCTGAAATGTGCTGGTTCCCCAAGGCCATAAACAAGCCCAGGGTACATACATAGAGCGCGCTCAAGGCAAAGACCCATCGAAGCATTCGTTTTTCGTCTCTGACTCCGAACAGCTCATATAGGATCAACCTGATGCCGTTAAGCGCGTGAAATATGACCGGCACGGCCAGTGTCCATTCAAGAAAGGCAAAAAATACATTATCGAGAAAAGCCATTTTTGCAGAAAAACGGGCCGGCTCCTGGAGTCCTGTCAGGGTGACGATATGAAACAGCACGTACACCACGAGAAGTAGTCCAGCCACCCGGTGGGCCCAAGCCATCACAAAGCCCCAGCCTCGAGACGATGCATAGTATGAAAGCGTTTGAGACCGCTTCAGCAGGCTGATGAGATAGCCTTCTACCCCGTACAGGCGTGCATTCATGAGATCCTCCGATCTAAAATGCAGGTCATTGCCAGCGTTGCCGGCCTTGGGGGCCCTCGAACCAGGACGGCCCGCAAGGGATACGCGAGCATACGGCAGACCCGTTTAATAAGGCAGGGGGAATTGCAGTCTGCTTACAAACACGTTCGCCTCCTATCACACTCATCCGAAAAAACAAAGCCATATTTTTGGCTGACCGACGGTTGCCGGGTTCACCGTTCGTTTTTATCAGCCCCCCAACTGGGCGTAGCCCCTTTGAGGGACCTTTCTCATACCTCCCAGCTCTGCTGACGGCCGCTCATTTTTGCTCGGAACTGATGGCTTCACTCTTCGTTTTTTTGGCGGTGGATTTGGGTAGGCGCAAACCCGTTGACATTGAACATGTTTGGGTATATGGAACACATACCCGCGGATTTCCCGGAGGTTGGACCCTATCGGGCGTAGATACTTGCTTGAACATTGGGAACAAAGAAGGTGATTTGATCAAAAAGCCCAGGTCATGTTGCCGTGGACCCTTATGAGACTCCGACAAGCTGGTGCGCCACGATAGGGATAGGGCGAAATTACTTTCGACCAATGGCACGCTGTTCGAGGCAGGACACCCATGGGTAACGGTAAAGAAAACGGCCCTTCCAAGGGACAAGGCGTTGGCAAGGATTCATGGGTCGACTTTCGCCGGAAAGTCTCGCAGGTCCCGCAGGACAAAAGGCGCCATCCCAGGCTGGAGTTTCATTGCCCTGCCAGACTTCAGGGGATCAAGACCGTTTGCCGGGTTACGGACATCAGCATGGGAGGCGTGTTTTTGGAGGTCGACTCGACCTCCGGGCTGGAGCTTGGACAAACCCTGACCCTGGTCCTGAAACTGCCTACCGAATATGAGCCCACGAAGTTGACTGTCCAGGTGGCCAACATCCGAGAACGCGGGGTCGGACTCAGGTTTACAAATCTGAACAGCAGAACCCGGCAAACGATTCGTTTTTGCTTTGATACCTTTAAGGATACCATTCCCCTCCGCTAGTTTCCATCCATAAATGGCCCTTTTTCCCCTGAGCGGCGTTCTCCGCAAGTTTCCGCCTGCGTCGTACGTCAAGTACGACTCGGCGAAAACTCTTGTGCGGCCTTGCTCAGAGAAAAAACTGCTCATTTATGAATTGGAAACCAATGCTGGGGCCCATTGATTATTCTTTTTTCATGGATGGGCACCCGCTGGTTTCCATCCATAAATGGCCCTTTTCTCAAGCCTTTGCAGAAGCCCTCGCCGGCGATGCGGTCTCTTGTGCGGCCAGGATCTTTTCCACGATGGCCTCATAGGCCTTGGTGACCTGGGCTTCTGGAAACTTTTCCAGGCACGACTGGCCGGCATCTGCACAGGCCACCATTCTGGGATCAAACGGGATCCGACCCAGAAACGGCAGGTTCATGGCCGCCGCAGTCCTTTCGCCGCCTCCGGTGCCGAACAGGTCTGTGGCCTTGCCGCAGTGCGGGCACACGAACCCGCTCATGTTTTCGATGACGCCGAGCACCGGCATATGGACCGTGTTGCAGAAATTGATCGATTTTCTCACATCGGCAAGCGAGATCTCCTGGGGGGTAGTTACAATCACGGCCTTGGCATCCGGGATGGTTTGAGCAATTGTTAAAGGCTCGTCTCCGGTGCCGGGCGGGGAGTCAATGATCAGATAATCCAGGCGTTCCCAGTGACAGTCGGAAAGAAATTGCCGGATGACGTTGAATTTCAAGGGGCCTCTCCAGATAACGGCCTGATCTCGATTCTCGGCCAGGGATTCAATGGAAACCACCTTCAGGTTATCCGAGTACTCCTTGGGAATGAGCCGATTGTCTGCACTGATTTCCAGAAGCCCTTCAAGGCCGAGCATTCTCGGAATGTCCGGGCCGTGAAGATCCACATCCATCAAACCGACCTTAACGCCGCGCCTTGAAAGGGCGACAGCCAGGTTTGCCGAGACGCTGCTCTTGCCCACGCCTCCCTTGCCGCTCATGACAAGGAGCTTGTTTTTGATGATGCTCAGTGTTCCATGGATGAGCTGATCCTGAACATCCGCCTGCGACGGCTGGGATTGCGTCCCGCAGGTGCTTTTGGAGCTGCATGAGCCACATTCTTTTGATTCATTCATTAGAAAACCTCCGATTCTAGTATTCGCATAATGGAAACCTATCTACAATAAGCACGCATTTAAAGAGATGCAAGCCTTGAAATGCGCCCGGACTGATCATGAATCGAGTTTCTTAAGAGGGTTTAGAAGCCATAGGCCCCGGGCCGCAACGATCAGCCCGGATCTTTCGGATGGCTTTGAAAATAGACAGCCCCCTGTCTTTCGACCCGGTGGATCTTACCCATCGCAAGCAATGCATTGACCCCTTGGGTAATCTCGCTCTTAGAAGTGCCCAGGGCTGAAGAAAGATCTTCCAAGGTGCATGGACGGCGTGAGAGAATATTCAGCAGGTCCCGGTCACGGCAGGGCCGTGTTTGTCCTGTGGAAGTCCGTTGAAACGGAGCCACCACCTCGGCCTTGTCGCCGAGCAGGTCACAAAGCCGGAGCATCTGCTCCCGGGATACCGGCCGCACAGAGGCCTCGGCCGGGGGACGCACCGCGGTGTTGATATGCACCCTGTCCGGATTGATGCGATCAATCCAGCGCCTGAATCCTTCGGCCTGCTTTTCGGTGTCATTGATCCCCTTGATCACAAAGATCTCCAACCACAACCCTCCAGCAAACCGTTTACGAAAGGCGATGAGTCCCTTGACCATGGTGTCGAAGGCAATCGCCGGATGGGGACGGTTGATGTCCTGAAATCCCGTTTCGTCACAGGCGTCCAGGGACGGAAGAACCACATCGGCTTCCAAAAGGGCGTCACAAACATCCGGGTCTCCCAACAGGGAGCCGTTGGTCAACACGGCCACGGGGATGCGGGTGTGTGCCTTAATACGGCGGATCAGCACGCCGATTTGGTCATTGAGTGTGGGCTCGCCGGAGCCTCCCAGGGTGATATAGTCGGGATGCACACCCTTTTCGAGCCGAACCAGGAGTTGATCCAGAAGGCGTTGCGGGGAAACATAAGCCTGCCGGGTGACAGTGGGGTTTTGTGTACGGCCCAGTTGGCAGTAGATGCAGTCGTAGGAGCACGTCTTAAAAGGAACCAGGTCCAGTCCCAATGACCGTCCTAGCCTTCGCGACGGCACCGGGCCGTAGATCAACCGATGTCTTGTGTCCGAAGTCTTTATCATTCAAAGGTCTCGACTTGACGTGCGATGGCACAAGGTCCGGGGTGACTGCTCAGCCCCTTTTGCCCATACGATGGAAATGCTCGCTCCCGCAAGCCGGACATTTCTCGGGACGCCCGGTGGCCGGGGGTTCGAACCATCGATGCCGGCAGCCATCGCAGAAAAAGGGACGCCCGGCCGAGGGGTCAACGCGCCTGTAGTGGCCGCCTTCCACATGGATCGCCTTGCCGTGAATCAGCGCGTCGGCCACCGCCCTTCGTGCCTGTTCCACGATTCGGCCGAACGTGGCCCGTGACACCCCCATCAGCACGCCGGCCTGTTCATGTGACATACCCTCAAAGTCGGCAAGGCGAAGGGCCTCCAGACCGTCAACGGTGAGTTGAACTTCCTCCAGATCCACCATGGGAATTCCCCTGGGCTTAAAGTAGTCTGATTTTGGATCCACAACCACCAGCCGACTTTTGGGCGGACGGACCATAAGACCCCCCCCAATTTTGAGTATATGCTAAAAACTTAGAAGGCCCAGCCTCTCTTGTCAAGCGAGGGTTTTACAAAATGGGCGAATTGTCTCAGGCTCAGGCTTGAAAAGGGGTCGAGCTCGGCCGACATCTCAAGCCCCGGGACCAGGGCTTTGACCACCGGGATGTCCAGGTCGGAGCGGGTCAGGTCCACATAGACCGGATAAAAACCGTTTTCGATCAGCAGCCTCTCCAGCCGTTCCAGATCCCCGGATGTGCTGCCGGTGGAATAGTTCGGCAGATCCGAGGGCCTCAGGGTTTTCAACCCCTTTGGGCAAGGCGCCGGCCGGAACCAGGACGCATGATACGGCAGCTCCAGCAGGGCCGAAACCGCCGCCCTTGCACCGTTGAGATGTGCAGCACAGCCCTTGAGGACGTTCCCATTCGGGCCTTGAAGAAATGCCTTGTAGCACGGGACCCCAAACTCGGTGGTCAAGTCCAGAAATTGGACCGCCACGCTCTGAGCCTGTGCCCGGTCCAAGAGGCCGCGTACCCCGGGGCCTTTAGGCTCCAGCATAAAACAGCGTTCCGGGACAAACGGAATCAACCTTTCAGCGTCCCTTTCGATCACTTCCAGCAGGGCGTGCAACTTGGCCTGATCCAGGGTATTGCCTGCTGCCAGGCCCGTAGACGACAGGCCGCTTGTCAAACAGATCTCATCCAGGTTGCAAAAAAGGAAGACAAGCTGGGCCGGCAGCAAGATCGAATGGGTGCCCGACGGCCCCCGGCGATGCCCACGGATCCAATACAAGGGTTCATTGTTGTAGGGGACCTCAAGCCGCAGTTCATTGGGGTTCAGCGCCGGGGAGGCCGCTGTGTTGACCTCTTGAAACCGCCCATGGACCAGCGTATGTCCATGTTTATAGCAAAGGGCACGGTCTTTTTGAAAACTGGCCCAGGACGATATCCGTTCTGCAACCTCCATGAGACACGAGACCCGGGCGGCTTCGGGAGCCAGTCCCTTGCCGTAACTGGTCTGCAGGCCGCACAGCTCATAATGGTTGCGCCCCATGTTGACACATACATGAAAAGGCCATGACATCTGCAGGGAAAAGGGGCTGAAGCCGGCGGGATGTTGCGTGAGACGGCCGAGAGGGACCCCCAGGCGTTCCAACCGGGCCAGAACCCGCCGGCAGGTCTGCTCGGCAGGGATCCGGTCCTCCTTCCGGTCCAGAGCACCCGGCGGACCGCCCAAGGGCATGTCCTTGATCGAGACAACCTGGTTTTCCCATTTCTCCAGCGCACTGGTTTCGACCGGAATCGGGTATTCCCACTGCTCAGGTGGCGGCATGGTGTTGTGTCTGAGGAGATTGTCGGACAGGATCCGGATCCAGTAGTCTGTGGCCTCCGGGTTATGTCGCCGGGACCACTTGATATAAATCAACGGCGTATAGTCGGCAAGACGGTCCACGGAGACGCCCTGGAATCGCCCGGCTAAACCCTGCAGCCTGGGATTCAGAACACAGGTTTCATACATCAGAGCCAACAGGTGGAAGTCGGCCTCCCGACTTGCCTCCTGGATCAGGTGTTGGGTCAGATTCGGTCCGAACGTGCCCGCCATGTGCAACAGGACCTTATGCAGGTACTCATCATAGGGATATGCCTTTAAGGCGTTGAGCCCATCGTCAAAATTCATCGGCTCTGCGGGTACGGGGGCAAACCAGCCCGTTCCCAGTTCGGTGCCCTGGTGTTCCAGTTCGTAACGGATCATGGCTGTTCCAACCGGGCTGACGGCATCGTGGCTTGCGGCAATTCGCTTTTTTTGTGAGTTTTCATGACGAACGAACTTGTGTTGTCGACCTACTGGGTAGAGTAGACGGGTCAGGATGTCAAGCCTCATCTGTTTTTGGGCAGTTAGGCTCGGCCTTGCCGGTTGACAGCCGTTATGCCGTCTTGCTATAAAACACCATTATTTATGGGATCCCAAAAGAGGTTTTCTCTTAAAATGCCGGATTGCGCCATGTCAAAACCGGCAAGGAGGCCGTTGTTGTATGTTGGACTTTTCCAAGACCTTTGAACGCTATAAAGCCCTGGTTCAAGAGGTGGACAAGATCTTTTCCGGCATGCAGGCATCGCACGGCGATTGCGTGCGCTGCGATGTCCGTTGTTCCGACTGTTGTCACGCCGTGTTTGATGTCACCTTGATTGAAGCGGTGTTCATCAATCATCATTTCAACCGGCTTGCCGAAAAGGACCGCGAGCGGATCCTGGAGCGGGCTGAAACAGCGGATCGGAAATACTATCAGATCAAACGCAGGCTCAAAAAGATGTATGTAGACCAAGGCCAATCCCCTGATCAAGTCTTTTCCCAGTTGGCCCGGGAACGGGTCCGATGCCCATTGCTCAACGAGGACTCGCTGTGTGACTTGTATGTTTACAGGCCCATTACCTGCAGGGTGTACGGTATTCCCACCGCCATCGGAGGCAAGGCCCACATCTGCGAAAAAGCGGCCTTTAAGTCAGGAGTTGCTTACCCCACAGTAAACCTGGATAGGATGAATGATCGTCTTTTTGAGCTTTCCCGCGCATTACTCGAAGAAATTGGGTCGAAAAACCCAAAGCTGTGCATGAGCCTGGTTCCTCCGTCGGCGGCGTTGATGACCGACTATGATGAAAAATATCTTGGTGTGTAGATGAGGAGCTGCCATGAGCCGCAAACTCTCACCTGAAGAGGAACAACGCAAGAAGTTCATTTTTGACAGCATGTCGCCCAGACGACAAAAGCATATCCTGAAGAAAACGGGCTATGATAACTGGGACCCCTTTATCGAGCCGAAAGATCCCATCGACATCCGAAAAGACAAAACAGATCGCACCGCCCTGGAATTGGCGAGAGAGTTTCTGGCATCCTGGGGCCGGGATGATTATAGTAACGCTTTCGGCCAGGGTGTCTGGGAGATGTGCCTGGGGATGATTAACGATGATGATCGGTATCGCGGCATGTATGAATTTTCGTGCTGGTACCGCGAACTGCTGAAAAAGCATGACCTGGCATGATCGGAGATCGCGCGTGTTCATGCCGGCCCATATCCTTTTTGTTCATGTCAACCGCCTTGCTCCACGCCGATCGCCTGACACGATTCCCATCTCAGCAGCCTCCATCCTGGCGTACTTGAACGCCCACGGATTTTCCGGCAACATTCTGGGCGATTTTGCCGATGCCCCTCTCCATCCCCGGGAGCTGGCCGGAGTAATCCGCGCCCAGCGCCCCGTAGTCCTGGGGTTTACTGCGTACCAGGAAAATATGGAGCAGATCAGGCTTTGGGCGCGGCTGGCCAAAAAGGTCGCCCCAGAGATCAAGGTGGTCCTGGGCGGTCCGCAGGCGACCTTCATGCCGGCGGAGGCCTTGCTCCAGATGCCGGAGGTGGATTTCCTGTGTCGCGGCGAAGGTGAGCAGGTCATGCTCGGCCTGGTAAAGGCCCTGGTGCAGGGCGCGGATCCGGCGGCCGTTGCCGGGGTGTGCATGTGTCGTGAGGGGGAGACCCTGGAAACCGGCTTTGTTTCGGGGCCCAAGAATCTGGATCTCTATCCCTCGCCCTACCTGACCGGTTTGATCGACTTGCGGCATAAACAGCGGGCTATTTTACTGACCTCCCGGGGATGTGCCTATGATTGCGCCTTTTGTTATACACCGAAGGCCAGTCGAAAGACAGTTCGGTATTTTTCGGTGGAGCGCATTATCGAAGAAATGCAGTATCTCAAAGCCCACGGCGTTTCAGCCTTTTGGTTTGCAGATACGAATTTTTCGGTTTCTCGAAAGAGGCTGGTCACGTTTCTTGAAGCCGTTATCAGGGATGTCCCGGACATCAGCTTCTGGTGTCAAACCCGTTACGATCTCATGGACAGGGAATTGCTCGCATTGCTGAAACAGGCGGGGGCCGAGAGTGTGGCTTACGGCCTGGAATCCGCAAACCCATCGGTGTTGGAACGGATCAACAAGCCCATTGATCTGGACAGGCTCTCGGCGGTGATCCGGCTGACCCAGCAAGTCGGGATTCGGGTGGAGCTTTTCAGCATGTTCGGATTGCCGGGAGAGACCTTCGAACAGGCCTTGGCAACGCTTTCGTTTGTCCAGGCGAACAGGGTGGCGGTGGAGGGTAACTCTATTTCACAACAGGTCCACCTGTTTTTCGGAACCCCGATGGCCCTTGAACCGGAGACTTACGGGATCCGCCTCCTGCCCCGGACCCGACCCGCTTATATGAGCGCATGCCGGGACTTTGAGACCGATGCCATGTCTGCAGAGGAAATCCGTCGGGTCAGCCTGATATGGCGCCTGAATCGGGCGGATTTCAAGAAAGACATCAAGCAAGGGCAAAACCTCTTCCGCCGCGCGGCGTTTTTGACGCGACACCATGACCTGCTGGCGGACCGGGCAGAAGCAACGTGTTTTCTGGCCGAGATTTACCTGCGTTTGGAGGAATACGAGGCTGCCGCCGTACAGATGGAGGCGCTGGAAAGCCGGTTCGGTGGCGATCCCGCCGTACAGGAGTTTTTGCAGGGAACGTTCATATGTTTTGCGCTCAGCAATCGCCGGGCCCAAGCGCAGATGAGGGTGATTTTTGACTGCCAGGGCTCGGTGGCGGGAAGGGTGATTGCGCCGACATGTGGCCGATTCCAGGAGGCCGTTCTTGGAGAAAGCCGCCTGGTGCCGGGTTTCTCCGAACAAATGGTGGGACTGGCCCCCGGGGACTCCACCCGATTCGAGGTCTCTTTTCCATCGGACTACGAGGAGAAAGAAGTGGCGGGAAAGACTGTGACTTTTCGCGTGCACGTGTATGCGGTCCTGGAACCGGTTGCTGTGGAACGCTATGAAAGGATTGCTCAACTGGGGATACAAAATGCCTACCCGTTGGAAGACCTGGAGGAATTGAGGCAGCACAATATCAACCTGTATTATATGGCGGTCAACAGTGCGGTGGGGCGCGGGCTGGTCCCGCAGTTTCCGGATGCCTTGATGTTGATCAACTTGTACCTTAAACTGGGTTTCGTGGAACGGGCGGTTGCCCTGGTGGGACAGTTTCCCGAAGACCCCGGCCTCATGGGCCGAATTGCCCATGTGTTCTTCATTAACGGGCGTCCAAGAGAGGCCCTGGAATTTCTGGACAGCGCCGGCCAGTTCGGTGACCGAGAAGACATGCTTCGGGCCCAGGCCCTTTATGATCTGGGCCGCTTCGAAGAGGCAGAGGCCCTTGTCGGCGCTTTGGGTTCGGCCCGTCATGTGCCGCTTGCACAACTGCGCGTTGCGCTGGCCGAAAGACTCTCTTTGCCTTTGGAGACCTATTTGGAAAGGCAGGAGGCCTTGCTGGACGCCAGAGCCAACGCAATGCTTTAGGCCATGCTGGAACAAGCCAAACAGGAGGTCCGCCGCAGAATCCCATTGGGCTCAGGCAAGGTGCCAGCCGCGGAGTTGACCCGGGACATCTGCGCAAGGGCGCACATTGATAGGCACACGGTCAGGCGGGCGATCAGGGATCTCATCACGGCCGGGTGGCTGCGGTTTACTTACGAGTATGGGACCAGCTTCGTTCAGGTTTCGTTTGAACGGCCGGTGCGCATTTCTCCTCGAATCGTGCTCAAACCTCCCCACATGCATTATGCGTCAGAGCCCGATGAGATTGTCATCGACCTGGCCCCCGGGGCGGCTTTCGGCTCCGGGGCTCATCCCACCACCGCGTTGTGCCTGAAGGCCCTGGAGCGTGTCATGGGAGGCTTTTTTCGAAATGATAAAAGAGCAACCGCCCTTGTGGGACTGGATGTGGGTACTGGAAGCGGTGTCTTGGCAGTTGCCCAGGCAAAGCTTGGAATAGGGCAGGTTCTGGGGCTGGATGTGGATCCATGCGCGATCTGGGAGGCCGCAGCGAACGTGGCGCTCAATCGCCTTTCGGATTGCATTACGATTTCGGCTATGCCGCTGGACCGTGTGGGCGGAACGTACGATATGATTACCGCAAACCTGGCCCTGCCGACGCTGACACAGATCGCCCCGATCCTGTGTGCAAAAATGGCCCGGGGCGCCGTACTCATTGTCTCCGGATTCAAAAAAGAAGCATCCGCCGCTCTCAAGGATACCCTGGTGGGCCATGGCCTGACCCCGGTCAGGCAATATTTTCAGCAGCAATGGGGGTGTCTAATGCTTTGCTTGGCATAAAAGCGAGACTCACACGTGCCGGGAAGTCTCAAGAGAAAAAACTTTCCATGACCCCAATGAACTCTTCGCCACGCCACACCGCTGAAGGCCTGGTAGCTTTAGAGACCAGGATATCCGGCCTCAAAAAGGGCAGAAAATCGGACACGCCGGGCATGATGACCCTGACCACCGGAAAGTCCAGGACCGGATGGGTAAGGTCCAGCAAGATGCAGTCCGTGTCGAGTTTTTTGCAGATGGCCCTGATGGCCTCGATTTCGGAGAGCACGTCCGGACAGGTGGTGGCCTGGTAGCTGATCTGTTCTCCCTGTTCCAGAAAGCCGATGTCTTTTGGACAAATCCCACACTTCATGAGCAGGTAGTAGTTGTCGACCCGGGATGCGGGCACCACCGGCCTGTCGAGTTCAGGGCGCGGGGACTCAAGGCTCTTTCGGCCCTGCATGCCTTCGGTAAAGCACCGGGTGATCGCCTCGTCGGAATGAAATGACGCCCCGGCGATGAGGATGCGATATTCGAGGCGGTCGGCCGGCAGGTTTTTGTTGATGAACAACACCCCCAGCACGGGAAGCACGCCCTCCGGACAGAGGTGTTTGATCACCACAGAGACCCGGTTTTTGCGATAAAAGGCGATCATATTCTCAATGACGGGGTGGGCTATGGAGGCCGGATCCACGGACGGGACCACCCTTTCCGGTTTGATTGTATGAATCTGCGCGTGGCGTTCGAAGATTTCGCAGGAAGCCTGGATCAGAGCCTCTTCTAAGGTGTTGCCTGCGGCCAGGCCATTGGATGCATGAATGTAGGTCACAAAATTGACAGGGACCTTCAGCATCCGGTCCTGCAGGATGGAAAACCCGTCCACCCAGTGTTGGGCCATGCGGCTGTTTTTGATGTCTTTAATATCTTCGGGGTTCAGGTGGCGTTCATTTTCGAGCAATGCCTCTAAGGTCAGGGCGTTGTCCAGATCGTCTTGATGGGCCCGAACATAGCCATTCATCCATTCGCCGTGGAGAAACCGGCGGGTGGGTCCATCATAGAGTGCCGGCACATTATAACGGACCTGTTCTTCGAAGACCGGGTAAAAGAGTCCGGCACTGAAACGTTCCGCCAGTTCCGCATAGGCGCTGGCCTCCGCCAGTTCCGGCGTGACCCCCTTTCCTACGCATACGATCCTGATGGCATCAATCCATACGCGGCCCCAGTAGATGTTGTCGGAGACTCGAAAGCTCGCATATTCCGGATGCAGGCCCAACCGTTTAAAGCCGTCCTTGATGCGGCGTACGGTGCAGGCGGGAAGGTCACATTTTCCGAAGGCGTTTCTGACGCAGTTTTGAAATTCCATAACGATTTACGATCCTTGGGT
>JAFDGP010000312.1 GCA_019309245.1 Deltaproteobacteria bacterium
CAGTACCCGTATGGGAGTGGAGCGCTGCGTGCGGTTTGCATTTGAGTATTGCAGGCGCCGTAACCGAGCGAAAAAGCTGACTCTTTGTGGTAAGACGAATGTCCTGACCTACACCTTCGATTTGTGGGAACGGACCTTTAATGAGGTGGCGGAACAGTATCCGGACATCGAAACCGATTACGTGCATGTGGACGCATTGTGTATGTGGATGGTGAAAAATCCCGAATGGTTTGATGTGATTGTCACGGAGAATATGTTCGGTGATATCATCACGGACCTCGGGGCCATGATACAGGGCGGTATGGGCGTGGCTGCGGGCGGCAACATCAATCCCGAGGGGGTCTCCATGTTTGAACCTATTGGGGGATCCGCTCCCAAGTACACGGGCCAAAACGTGATCAACCCCATTGGAGCGATTCTTGCCGGCAAACTCATGCTTGAGACCCTGGGAGAATTGCAGGCGGCAGAAGCAATTGAGAGTGCGGTCAAAAAGGTGCTCAGCGAGGACCTCAAGGGTGTTGCAGCCGGCCAGATGGGTTACAGCACCTCGGAGGTCGGGGATCTGATTGTAGAGGCGCTAGAGTCCTAATTAGCATGAACAAGATGTTTTCCGGGACGATTGGGCCCACGCCTGTGGAGCCATTTAGCATTTGAGACCCGGATGTGCGGGTGGGAGAATAGACCATGAACAAAGCGTACAATGTGGCGATTGCCGGGGCAACCGGGGCGGTAGGGGGCCAAATGCTGGCGTGTCTTGAGGACAGAGACTTTCCGGTCAAGCAGATTCGCTTGCTGGCGACGGCGAGATCCGCGGGTCAGACACGGTCCTTTAGAGGAAAGCCGGTCCCGGTGGAGGAATTGACCGAATCGTCGTTCACGGATATGGACATTGCAATTTTTTCAGCGGGAGGGGCGGCCAGCGAACGTTTTGCTCTGGCTGCGGCGCGGTCCGGCTGTGTGGTGGTGGACAATTCGGCGGCCTGGCGCATGGACCCGGAGGTCCCTCTGGTGATTCCGGAGGTGAACCCTCACGCGATCGCAGGTTATGCAAAAAAGGGAATCATTGCGAATCCAAACTGCTCGACCATTCAAATGGTGGTGGCCTTGGCGCCCATATACCGGAAGGTGGGGATCAAGCGCATCGTGGTATCTACCTATCAGGCGGTTTCCGGAACTGGGAAAAAGGCGATTGACGAACTTCGGAATCAGACAGCGGCTCTTCTGAACGACACCCCCTGGCAAAGTCGGGTTTATCCTCACAGGATAGCCTTTAACTGTCTTCCCCATATCGATGTGTTTCTTGATAACGGGTACACAAAAGAAGAAATGAAGATGGTCAACGAGACCCGCAAGATCCTGGAAGACGACAGTATCGGCATCACAGCCACCGCGGTCCGCGTGCCGGTTTTTTTCGGCCACAGCGAATCGGTCAATATCGAAACCGCGGCACCGATCAGCCCGGATGAGGTGCGCAGTTTGCTGGCGGAAGCGCCCGGGGTGACCGTGGCCGATGAGCCCGGAAGCAATATTTACCCGATGGCCATTGATGCCCAGGGGCGCGATGAAACCTTT
This sequence comes from Deltaproteobacteria bacterium, assembly GCA_019309245.1. GTDB lineage: Bacteria > Desulfobacterota > Desulfobacteria > Desulfobacterales. The sequence goes on from JAFDGP010000312.1 coordinate 1,573, forward strand.
GTGGGTCGGATCCGGCAGGATCCGTCCGTGGCCAGCGGCATAAACTTGTGGATTGTGGCCGACAATATTCGAAAGGGCGCCGCGACCAATGCGGTACAGATTGCGGAAATTCTAGCCGAGCGATATCTCACCGGGTCATGAATGCTGCAGGAGGCAATCAGCGATCACCGGCGGAACGTTGGCGTTGAAGCGTCTTTTTGGGGACTTTTTTCTTCTCGCTTGCCCTGCCGGAGGTGGCTGATTTCGTGTTCCGTGGTGGAAAGGCCCCGGGGTTTTTGCTCGTGAGGAAGCACAAATCGGGAGTCCGTTGTGGAGCGTATTCCATTTACAAAAGAGGGCTATGAAGCCCTGCGGGAGGAGCTCAGGCACCTCAAGTCCGTTGAAAGACCTCGTGTGGTCAAAGCTATCGCCGAGGCGCGCGCGCACGGTGATCTATCTGAAAACGCCGAATATGAAGCTGCCAAGGACCGACAGGCCTTTGTGGAAGGCAGAATCAGCGAGCTGGAATACAAGATCGCCTGCGCGGATGTGATCGACACCCGGGCGGTCAGCACAGACTCGGCGGTGTTTGGGTGTACGGTCGTTCTGGAAAATCTGGATACCGAAGAAGAGGTGACATATCAGCTTGTCGGACCCGAAGAGTCCGACGTGGCCCAGGGACGCATCTCGGTTTCTTCACCGCTGGGCCGGGCCATTGTGGGCAAACGGGTTGGAGACCAGGTTACCTTCCAGGCCCCGCGAGGCAAACGGGAATATGAAGTGGTGGACATCCTGGCGGTGTAAAGCGGGGTGTCCATCTGGGAACGGGCTTATTCGGGTCTTTGGCCGTTGTTTTCAATAGTGCAGTCGGTAAAAGAGTGATTGGGTGTATTCAAAAAGGAGGGCGCGAGATGAAACTCAGGGTGTGGCTGAGTTGTGTCCTGGTGCTTGTCGTGGTGTGTGCGTGTGCCGGGCACAAGCGACAGGTCGTTCCTTTCAAGATGCCGGCCGCGTATCCCAATGCGACCAAGGTGGCCGGCGCCACGGTGGCCGCTCGGGCCTATGACCGTGGCGGGGAAGCCAAAAAGGCCTTTGGTTGGGATATCCGGGGGGCTGGCTTGTATCCGGTTCAGGTCATCTTTGACAACCTGGGCGAGCATGCTCTTGAGATTGAACCGTCCCAGACCTTTTTGGTGGACGGGGAAAAGAATCTGTGGCCCATCCTGGATTCGAGCGTGGTTTACGAAAGGGTGACCAAGAAATCAGAGGCGTCCCGGGTCCTTAAAGGTGGGGCCAGATCCGGGTTTTGGGCCGGCGCTGCCGGAGCCCTGCTTGGAGCCGCCATCGGCATTGTCAGCGGCGAAAACGTAGGCGAAGCGGCCGGCAAGGGCGCTGCGTTAGGGATGGCCGTGGGGGCTACGCTGGGCGGAGCGGAAAAACTTTCTGCCGAAGACCGGGCAAGGGCGGTAATTTCGGAAGATTTGGAAGAAAAGTCGCTGGAAAACAAAGCGACTTTGCCGCATTCTATTGCCCACGGGTTTATCTTCTTTCCGGGGGAGGCCAAAGGCAAAAGCGAACTCAGACTCCAGCTCCGCGTGGTGGATACCGGAGACCTTTACACCTTGCGGTTTTCGCTGTAACGCGGGT
>JAFDGP010000313.1 GCA_019309245.1 Deltaproteobacteria bacterium
CTTTCATAAATGAGTCCGAGGTGATGCCTCAGTATCAGCTGCTAACGTTGCAAGGGCCGACATGGATTGAAAAAAACGGGGACAGGCATAAGTTGCCAATGGGGATGTTGTGACGGACATGATTCCAACTGTAACCCTGGCCAGGATTTACGAAAAGCAGGGGCTTTTGAAAAAAGCGGCCGAGGTTTACAGGACGTTGATTCAAAACGATCCGGATCGGCGTTCGGAACTGGCAGCCGCTTTGGCTGAAGTGGAGCAAAGGCGAAAGGGGGCGGGGCACGGAAGTTCGACACCGGATACGCGGGCGGTGTTGTCCGCCCTTGAGCGGTGGCAACGAGCGGTTCGGTCAAGAAAAGCCGAGTTGGATCTCGTGGGGTCGAGTCCGACCCAGGTCCTGGTGCTGGGAGCCTCCGGCAGGGACGCTGCCGGCCCGAACCCAGCCGACGAACTCAATCTGCATGACCTGGCCCGTGAGTGTGACGATCCTGGTATGAAGGTGGACGTGGTCCGGGCCGACCAGCCGGGCAGACTTGTGGCCGAAATTAACGGGGGGGACGCGCGGTATCATGCGCTGGTGATCGTGGCTGAACGGCTCGATTGGGCGGACACAGATGTGATAAACGCCTTGAGCACCGTACATGTTCCGGTGGTGGCGGCTTGCCTGTCCAATGCAACCGGAGGAGAGAAAAAGGCCGGCGGTTCCGGGATCGGAGGCGCCGTGACCGCGTTTATGGCCGGCATGGGGAAGACTGGCTGTATCATGGCCGTCAAGGCGGCGGGCAAGATGGCTCGAGAATCCACGGAGACGGCTGGTGTGCCCGGGTTGAGCGGGCGATCAGAAAGATGACAAGAGGAGGATGTGTTATCGGTCATGTATGATACATCGGATTTCAGGAGAGGGTTGCGCATCGAAGTGGACGGAAAGCCGTTTGAGATTGTGGAGTTCTTGCACGTCAAGCCCGGCAAGGGGGGCGCCTTTGTGCGCACGAAGTTGCGCAATATGCTCAACGGGCGGGTGATTGACCAGACCTTTCGTTCAGGAGAAAAGGTGGGGCGGCCCGATCTCCAGGAAAAAGAGATGCAGTACCTCTACAGGGATGGCAATAACTACTGTTTCATGGATAACGAGACCTACGACCAGGTCTTTTTATCGGAGGACCATGTGGCCGAGGGCCGACAGTTTTTGGCGGAAAATACGACCGTAGAGGTCCTGTATTACAATGACGAGCCCATCGGGCTGGAGTTGCCCATGTTTGTGGAGCTTGAGATCACCGAGACCGAGCCGGGCGTCAAGGGAGACACGGCGAGCAAGGTGACCAAGCCGGCCACCCTGGAGACCGGTGCGGTGATTCCGGTACCGATCTTTCTGGATGTCGGCGACAAGATCAAGGTGGATACCCGGTCCGGGGCCTATGTGGAGCGGGTAAAACGATAATATGAAAATCCTGGTTGTGGGCGGGGCCGGGTATATCGGCTCGCACATGTGCAAATTCCTGGCGGCACATGACCATGTGCCGGTGGTATTGGACAACCTGGTGTGCGGCCACCGCCAGGCCGTGAAGTGGGGGCCGTTTTTCGAAGGCCCGATGGAAGATCGCGGGTTGCTGCGCCGGATTTTTTCCGAACATGAGATCGCCTGTGTAATGCATTTCGCGGCGTTTTGTTATGTGGGCGAGTCCATGACCGCACCGGCCAAATACTATCGAAACAATGTGGCCGCCACGTTGACGCTTCTTGAGGCCATGGTCGAGGCGGAGATCCAGGGGTTTATCTTTTCCTCCTCATGTGCCACCTATGGTGAACCAGAAAAGATTCCCATTCCGGAAGATCACCCCCTGAACCCGATCAACCCATATGGTCGAACCAAGCTCATGGTCGAGCAAATCCTGGCCGATTTTCGCCGGGCCTATGGACTGGAGTCGGTCTGCCTGCGATACTTCAATGCGGCCGGGGCAGATCCGGACGGCGAGCTGGGCGAAGACCACGACCCGGAGACCCACCTGATTCCCCTGGTATTACAGACGGCCCTGGGGCAGCGGCCCCATATCGACGTCTTCGGCGATGATTATCCCACCAAAGACGGCACCTGCATTCGGGATTACATTCATATCCAGGACCTGGCCCAGGCCCACCTGGCGGCACTGGAGCGCCTGCTGGACGGGAAGCCCGGCGGCGTGTTCAACCTGGGAAACGGCGAGGGGTTTTCGGTGCGTGACGTGATTGAGGTCGCCCGAAAGGCCACCGGAGCACCCATACCGGAAAAGGTAACGCCGAGAAGACCGGGAGATCCCGCGGTGCTGGTGGGCTCCAGTGAAAAGGCCCGCCAAGAGCTGGGCTGGAAACCCCGCTTTGCCGATCTGGAAACCATCATCGAGACCGCCTGGAAATGGCACCGCGCCCATCCAACGGGATACGGAGATTAGATGAACATTTCCACAGCAGTTCGAGCGGGTCACCAAAGACGTTTTTTTCTCGCTCGGCCGGCGTATTGGAGGTGTTGAATACAAGAGCAGCCTTTGCCCTGAGTAGACCAACTGGCACTCCTTCGCCCTTATCTCCTTGCAAAAACCGATAAGCAATACCGGGACGAAGCACTCTGTCCACCCATCCCTTTAAGATCGCTGGGGGCTGTCCCCACCAATTGGGATGCACGATGATGATACCATCAGCACTGGATATTTCTTGGCAATGCCGCTCTATTTCTTTGGGCAGGGACACCCCCTCAGCGATTTCGTCAAGAGGAAGAATCGGGTCAAATCCCTCAGCATACAGGTCATGAAAGATAACTTGATGCCTATTTTGTTTCAATTCGGCAATGGCTGCTTGTGCAATTGCATGATTGAAGCTTTTGGGGCTGGGATGAGCCAGTATTACAGAGACTTGCACTATCTTAAACTCCCTGTTCTGAATGTGACCTGGTTCCATGGTATGTCTGGGTAGCGGCAAGAATCTTTCGCACATTTGTGCAGTCTGTCGATGTCCAGAAAACGTTGCCAAGTCTTTTGAGAACGTTTCGATCCTGGTTATCCTTGAAGATTGGCATGCGTTCTATGCCAGAATAATAATGTGCTGCAAAGCCCCAGGTGCATCCATGCGTGACTTTCGTGGCACTATTGAAATAGCACCACCCAGCACACACTTGTCACCCTCCCGGATCCATCGGTTGCCGAGTTTGCCTTAAGATGCGAG
>JAFDGP010000314.1 GCA_019309245.1 Deltaproteobacteria bacterium
ATCGGCGTCGATCAAGACATTTCCGGGCTTAATATCTCGGTGGATGACACTATTTTTGTGCGCATATGAGAGTGCCTTGCAGACCTGGATCATGAGATCCAGCTTTCGATTCACATCCAGATCTCCCGACTTGATGGCTTGAGCCAAATCCCGGCCCTCGATGTATTCCATGACGAAATAGGGCATACCCCTGGACGTCACACCGCGGTCGATTACGTGGATGATGTTGGGATGATTGAGCCTGGCGATGATCTGGGACTCGCGGTTGAAACGCTCAAGCGCCTCACGGCAGTCGGCCAGTGTTTTGGACAAGACCTTGATTGCCACGGGGCGATCCAAGGAAACCTGCCGGCCGCGAAATACGGCACCCATACCGCCGGAACCGATCTTTTCAATGATTTCATAGCCGCCAATACGTTGCATGTCCCGTTCGGATACTGTTTCGTTCTCCAGGGATTTTCCGAGCAAAGGGGGGCCCGTTTTCAAACCGTTTTCGCCGCAGGCGGTGCCCCAGCCTCGGATTGTATCTTGGGTGCAAGGTGCCTAGAACACATCCTACCAGGCATTGCCTCGGAAAAATTTTATTCAGGATTCATGCCAAAATCACTTCCAATTTTACAAACGTTGGATGTTTTGTTAGTTGAGGACCTATGATGTAGGGAAATCGTGGAAAATTCGGATGAGGAAGGCAATATGCTAAGTCGATCTTTGATGGGAACAACGATCAGGTCTGTTTTGTTTAAGACGATTCCGGCCCTGATTTTTGTCGGCCTTGTTGCCGGCGCCGGGTGTGCGCCCATGGCGAAGAAGGAGAGAGTGGCAGTGCTTACAGCAGAGGATCTTAGAGCCCTGGAGACCTTCAAAAGGGCTCAATCCTTGGCCGAAAAGCGTGCCTATGGTGAAGCCCTGGTGGTTTACAACGATTACCTGACGCGCTTTCCGAGTGGGGATGTGGCGGACCGGGCCTTATTTCAAGCCGGCCTGGTCTATATGGCGATGGGAGACTATCCAAGGGCCGAGAAGGCATTCCGAGGGCTTCTGGCCCGATTTCGTGACAGTGCCTTGACGCAAAAGGCCAGGTTGAATTTGGCGCTCGCCTTCTATAAACAGGGCGACTACAAAAAAGCCGTTAAACTCGGGGAGTCCGTCCTCAAACATGCCCGAACTGCCTCTGACCGACTTCAGTTGTACTACCTCCTGGGTGCCGCATACAGCGCCGACGGGCAGTACAAAAAATCCGTCAGGCGTTTTATGGATGCCTATGCCATCGCGCCGGAAGGGGAGAGAGAACAGATTCTGAGCACGGTCAAACAGGTGATCACCTCGCTGGAAGCCTCTGATGCGGAGGCCTTGCTTGAGACCTTTGGCGATCAGGTGCCCGCCGGTTATTTGCGCTTGCAGCTTGCAAGACAGTATGCGGCACAAGATCGGATCGAAGATGCCCTTGCAGTGCTCTCGGATTTCACGCAGCAATGTGCCGGCCACGAGGCAATGGCTGACGCACTGGAGTTAATGCAGGAACTGAAATCCAGGGCCATCGTGGACCCGTTTCTTATTGGATGCATTTTGCCCCTGAGTGGGCCCTATGCAACGTTTGGGGACCGGGCGCTATCGGGCATTGAACTGGCCTTGAACGACTTCAATTCAAGGCCGGAGGTGCATCCTTTCCAGGTGTTGATCAGAGACTCCAAGGGGGATGCGAATGAAGCGGTTTCCGCCGTGGAATCTCTGGTGCTCCAAGATGGCGTCATTGCCATTATCGGGCCGATGATTGCGGCAGAGCCGGCTGCGGTCCGGGCGCAGGCCCTGAAGGTGCCCATTATTGCCTTGACACAGAAACCCCGTATCACGGAGACAGGAGATTACGTGTTTCGGGACTTCCTGACGGCGGCAAACCAGGTCAAGTCCGTGGTCGACTATGCGGTCGGTGATTTGGGAGTTGAACGCTTTGCGATTTTTTATCCTGACGAGCCTTACGGCATTTCTTTTATGGAAAAATTCTGGGATGAGTTGATTAAGTGGGATGCTGAGGTCACCGGGATTGAATCGTATTCGCCTGATGAGACCGATTTTGCAGATCCGATCAAAAAGCTTGTTGGCCTGTACTACCCTCGTCCGGAACGGCCTGCCGAGCAGGGGGAAAGCGATGAATGGCAGATCTGGGAAAAACTGTTAAGACACGAACAGGAACACGCAGAGTGGTTCGACAATGTGGAAGGTGCGGAACCGACCGCTGCAGCGAGTCCACAACAGGAACTCCCAGGCGAATCGGAACCCCGGCCGGTCGTGGATTTTGAAGCGGTCTTTATCCCGGACAGTGTTGAAAAGGTCGGACTGATTGCCCCTCAGCTTCTCTTCCATGATATAGAGAGGGTGGTCCTTTTGGGCACCAATCTGTGGCACTCTGAGCGGCTCGTCCGGATGGCCGGATCCTATGTTCAGGGTGCGGTCCTGCCCGACGGGTTCTTCCTGGAGAGCCCTTCAGTGGTCGTGCAGGAATTCGTGCGGGATTATGAAGCGATTTTTGACGGTGAACCGGGTTTTCTGGAAGCACAGGCCTACGATGTGGCCACGATTCTTTTCAGCGCCGTCCACGATCAGCCTGAGGTGCGATCCAGGCGTTCGCTTAAAGAAGCCCTTTTGGGGGTCCACGACTTTCAGGGTGTGACCGGGTTGACCAGCTTTGATGACACGGGTGATGCGGAAAAGCAGCTTTACCTGCTGACGATAACGGGCCGCCGGTTCGTTCAAATCAGGCCATGAACACACTGATGTACCGAGCATACACCGTTTTGGGCGGCGGGGTGTTCCTGTCTTGTTTCCCCCCGTTTTTTCTTTATACGCAGCTTTCCGGCCGATATGGAAACCACCTCCAGGAGCGTCTCGGATATGTACCAAGAAAGGTTATTCGGAAGCTGGAGGGAGCCCCTCGGATATGGTTGCATGCGGTGTCTCTGGGAGAGGTGAGGGTGGCGGTTTCTATCGTAAAGGCCCTGTACGAACTTATGCCGGAATGCTCCATCCTGGTCTCTACAACCACCGAACACGGTCGCGAGCTGGCCGGCGAGGTCTTTTCAGGGTCCAAGACCCCGGTTATTTACGGGCCGGTTGATTTTGTGGGTTCGGTCCGCATGGCCATGGCGCGGGTACGGCCGGACGTGGTGGCCTTTCTGGAAACGGAGATTT
>JAFDGP010000315.1 GCA_019309245.1 Deltaproteobacteria bacterium
CTTCCGCCATGAGCTTTTTGGCTTCAGACAGGGTGTCGCACACGATCTGTCTGCCCGCGTCTTCACTCCGGGTGACAACGAAAGCCTTTTTCAGGCTGTTGAATTTGACGGTATGGCGAACCTCGAGGCTTGCCAGGGTCTTGTCCTTCCAGAAGTTTCTAACCTGATTCAAAGAAGCCAGAAAGGTGAAGGTGGTGGGGACACCGTTTAAGATAGCCTGTTCGAGCTTTTTCGTAAAACAACCCTCCACCCGGAAATACAAGATGAGGTCGTCACGGGTATTGGTGACGATAACATCTGTAATTCTGGCGTCTTTGGCCCAAGCCGGGCAGTCCGATGAGAGCAGGGCAAGCACCAAGACAAACCAGAGGTGTCTTTTCATAGACCGGCACTCCCATGCCCAACAGCGGGTTCGGCCAGACACGAAGGGCTGGTCTTTATGGTGGTTTTTGTTGAAGGCTGCATAAGACGCGGCATATGTTCAGCCCGGAAAATTTCCAGGGCTTTCCTCCGATCGCCCGTGAGTCGCAGGGCGATACGGCCGGAGCTTTTAGCCCCGACATGGGAAGCCTTGTGCGACGGTGCAAGGCCACCGGTTTTGCCTTGGCCCCAGGTGCCAAAGACATTAGCGAAGGGATGTTCAGATTGCAAGGGATTTTGGGGACTAACGGCTTGAAGGGCGATCACACCGTGCGGGCGGTGGCCTCTACGGTTTCCCAGCACGCCTTGTGATCCATGAAGCTTTTCAACAAGCAGTGGTTCAAGGCGTGCCCGGACTTGTGAGCCACGATGTGTCCCACAATCGGCAGCCCTAACAGGGAGAGGTCTCCAATACAATCAAGAATCTTGTGCCGAATGAACTCGTTGTCATATCGCAGGCCTTCCGGATTAAGAATCTTGTCTTTGTCAATGACAATGGCATTTTCCAAAGACCCGCCGCGAGCGAATCCGTTACGCTTTAAGTATTCGACTTCACTTAAGAAACCGAATGTTCTGGCATGGCTGATCTCTTCCTCAAAGTGCCCGTCGTCCAAGGAGATGGAATAGGATTGTTTTCGCAACAGGGGGTGATCAAAATCAATGCTGCACGTGACCCTTGGAATCTGTGAAGGATAAAGTCCAACTTTTTTGTCTCCTTCGGCCAGCTCGATCGCTTGTTTAACGACAAAACAGTACCGTTTGGCCGGCTGTTCAACAATTCCGGCTTCTTTGAGGAGAACGGAAAAGGGGCCTGCGGACCCGTCCATGATCGGCGCTTCATAGGCGTCCATTTCCAGAAGCGCATTGTCAATGTGCAACCCGGCCAAGGCGGCCATGAGGTGTTCGACCGTGGAGACAATCACGCCGTCTTGGCCCAGGGTGGTGGCCAGGCTGGTGTCGATGACATTGCGGAAATGAGCGCTGATCACGGGCCGGTGGGCGAGATCCGTTCGCACGAACCGAATCCCATGGTTGACAGGCGCTGGCTTGATGGTCAGGGTGACCTGCTTTCCCGAATGCAGCCCGACACCGGCACATTGTACCGGCTGCCGGAGCGTTTGTTGAAACGGCTTCATGGAATGACTTTTTATTTGAAGATCAATCCATTGTCAAATGAAAAGGGCCTCCCCAAATCCACCGCCATGTTGCCATGCGTTTCGATTTGACGGCTCCATGCGTGCTTGTTATAAGTGAGTGATTTAGAAAAAGGCAACCTGTTCACCTGACTTTCCTGGTGTTGTTACCAGGCGGTCATGCCGTGTAGCTATTGTGCATTCCAGTGAGAGGCCGCAGCCCATGAAGCGAGTCGGCATTGTGGTCAAGGCCCACAAGGAGGCCATCGAAAAGGCAGACAAACTTGAGGCTTGGCTCAAGGGCAGGGGCATTCAGGTTGTCACCAGGAAAAACATTCCCGCACCGATTACCTCGCGCCATTGTCTGGTGGAAAATATCGAAAAAGCCCCCGCTGATCTTTCCTGCATTGTCGTGCTCGGGGGGGACGGCACATTTATCAGTGCCGTGCGCTGGGTTCAAGACACGGGAATCCCAGTGCTGGGTGTCAATCTCGGGGCCTTCGGCTTCTTGACCGAGGTGCCGGCCGATCGGCTGTTTACAGTTATGGAAGAGGTGGTTCAGAAAAATTTTTCTGTAGAAGAACGGATTCTGTTATCCGCAAAGGTGGTTCGAGACGGACAAGACGTGGCCTGCCAGACCGTGCTCAATGACGTGGTGGTCAACAAGGAAGCCTTGGCCCGAATTGCGCACATCCATGCCTTTGTGGATGATAGCTATCTGACGACCTTTAAGGCAGACGGCCTTATTGTCTCCACCCCCACCGGGTCCACTGCGTATAGCCTGTCAGCGGGTGGCCCCATTGTGCATCCGTCGTTGAAAACCGTTATTGTCACACCCATTTGTCCTTTTACACTGATCAACCGTCCCTTGATTCTTCCGGACGACGTCACGATCAAGATCGGTGTTGATGAGAACGATGCGAACATCTTTCTGACGTTTGACGGCCAGGTGGGACTCCATGTGACCCACCGTGACACGATCGTGGTCCGAAAGGCCTCCCATACCCTTCACATGATGAAGGTTTCCGGTCCGAGCTATTATGATGTCCTTAAGGCGAAGCTGAGCTGGAGCGGTCGATAGGCTTTCTGGGCGAGATCGGTAATTCTCAGGGCTGTTGGCATCTCGCTATGGCAGCACCACCCGTCAAAACCCGCACACTGGTTTATTCACTTGCCATTGTGGCCTGTGTTGAGGCCCTGGCGGCCCTCTTGGCCTCCCCGCTGTCCAGCCCCCTGGTCACATTGGCAGGGGCACGGCTGCTTGAAACGGTCCTGATCCTGGTTGTGGTCGCGGTCTGCGAGGGAGGGGTGGATGCGTTCGGGCTTTCCAGCGCCCGATTCCGGAAAGGGCTGAAACAGGGACTTGTCTGGTCGGCCCTGTTCGGCTTGTCTGCTCTGGTTGTGGCGGCAGGGCTTATGGCAGTTCATATTTCGGTCCTTCCGTTTTTAAGGACCACGTTTCCCGTGAGCGAGACGGGAGGAGATCTCATTCAGTTTTTTCTGGTAGGGGGGCTGGTTGCTCCAGTGGCTGAGGAGGTATTTTTTCGGGGTATCAGCTACGGGTATCTGAGACACTGGGGGGTCTTTGCCGCCGTAGTGGGCAGCA
>JAFDGP010000316.1 GCA_019309245.1 Deltaproteobacteria bacterium
AGTGAAAGAAGATTAAAGAAATATGGTAAAAATCTTACCAAGTATGTTACTCTTCCTCTTACCGCAATTGGTATAGGTATGATAAAGCTAGCTAGTGATGCAGAAGAAATTGATTCTAAATTCGCTGTGACTTTTAGAAACGTACAAAAATCAGCTACAGATGCTATGAATCAACTTGATAGAGCTTATGGAGTAAATGCCACTGAAGCAAAAAAGTTGTTAAGTAGCACAGGTGACTTGCTTTCTGGATTTGGTTTTGCTCAAGAAGAAGCTTTGACCCTCAGTTTGGGAGTTCAGAAACTGGCTGTGGATCTAGCTTCATTTCAGAATTTACAAGGTGGTGCTACAAGAGCTTCCGAAGCACTCACCAAAGCATTACTTGGTGAACGGGAATCTGCAAAGTTACTAGGTATTGTTATTCGAGAAGAAGATGTTCAAGCAAGGATTTTAGTAAATCAAAAAATGGGAGTAACCCATGCAACTAAGAACCAAGCAAAAGCATATGCCACTTTACAAATAGCAATGGAGCAATCTAAGAATGCTATTGGTGATTATGCCAGAACTCAGGAAAGTTTTGCAAACCAATGGCGTGAATTTATATTTGATTTAAAAGACCTGGGTGAAACTTTTGGAAAAATTCTTTTACCAATTGCTTCAAAATTTCTTTCTTTAATAAGAAAGATGTTGGGTTGGATACAATCTTTAGATGAGGCCACTAAAAAATGGGTTCTTATTTTAGGTGCTGCAGCTGCAATCCTTGGTCCATTGACTTTAATAATGACTATGTTTCTTGGTTTAATGATTAAACTTCTTGTGGTTTTAGTTTCTTTTGGTCCGGCTATAATTGTATTTACTGCTATTGCTACTGCTGTATGGGCTATTGTGGATGCTTTTACTGAGGCTGATTTAGGAATAATAAATTTCTTCAGGAATATCCGAATTGGAGGCACATCATTAGGAGCATGGCTTGATGCTCTTGGAACTTATATCTGGCAGACATGGGAATGGACCATAGATAAATCTATATTGATTTGGGAGACTTTTTGGGTTACTGTTAAAGAATTAGGAGCTAAAATAAAAAGAGTATTTCTCAGGATGGGACAATTTCTTGATGATGTTTTTTGGATTGCTATTAGTTCAATTACTCGTGGATTAGCTTCCTTGTTAAGAAATACCGCAGAAACCATGAGCCGTGTGAAGGGTATGAGTCAGAAAGTAGTAAATAGTATTATTGAGAGTGCTGCTAGTATGGAACTTAAAGTAAGTCAAGCAAGCACAAAGTCTGCTGCTAGTTATAAAAAAGCAATTGAAGATAGTCTTGATGAATCTGCAGCTGATTGGAAAAAGTATTATGCAAAAGTTACAAAGCTGGATGAGGATAATGCAGCAAGAATGACAAAATGGGCTAAAGCCAGACAATTGATATTTGGTACAGATCAAATAAAAGCTCGTCAAAAAGGTGAAGCTGGTGGGGCTGGGGCTACAGATATTACTGGTCATGGGGCAATGGGAGAAGTTGCAATTAAATATGCTGAAGCTGCTAATGTTATAATGACTGAAAATCAGAAAATGGCTAATCAGGTTCAGGCTTTAGCTCCAACCTTTGATCAATTTATACAAGGAACACTCGGAGGTATTTTTGAATTAGCTACTGATCCTGAAGTTCAAGCACTTGGAGCTGCCACTGAAGAGTTAATGGGTATATATCAAAACCGTCTTAACATGCTTCAGAGTTATGGTGAAGCTCATAAGGAAATTTTAAAAGAGATTGCAGCAAGTTCTCTTACCACACAGGAGAAATCAGCTCAAAGAGAAATTGCTTTACAAAATCATAAGAATGCTGTAATATTAGCTGGTGTAGGTTCTTTATTATCTTTAGCTGCATCAGCATTAACAAGTGGTGGGAAAAAGAATTTTAAATTATATAAATTGTTAGCCCAAGGTGAAGCAACGATTGCTACTTATCAAGCTTACAATAAGGCTCTTGCTTCTGGGCCTGGTCCTCCATATACAATTCCGCTTGCGGCTTCTATATTGGGATTAGGACTTATGAAAGTGAGACAGATAGGTCAAATGAAACCCGGTGGTGGGTTTTCAGGCGGTGGAGGTGGAGGAAGAGGCGGTGGATTTAATGCTTCTCCAAAAGCTATAACTCCTCCAGAGGAGCTTACAACTACTCAAGAAGCTCAAAAGCCACAAGATCGTTATACAATTATTATTGAAAATGTTAATGGGACTGCAGATGATGAGTTTGCAGATAAATTAGCTGAATCTCTTTATAATCGAAGCGTTGATGGAAGAGAGTTTGGTTTTGAAACAACATCCAGATAGGAAATAATATATGGCTTATGAACTCCCTTTTATACTCTATAATAATGAATTAGAGAATGGAGTACTGAGTGTCACTTCTGAAGAAGCAAGTTTTCCAAAAGAGAATATGATTGATTGGTTGGATTGGACCTATTGGAAAGCCACTACTGGTTTAGATCAAAACATTGATGTAGATAAAGGTGCGCCAGGAGTTGAAGTAGATACTTTAGCAATTTTGGCTCACAATATTGGTACTGGTGGGAATTCTTTAGGAGCAACTATAACTGTCTATGAAGATGATAATGATTCATTTTCCTCTGCTACAACATTAGGAACAATATCACCCACTGATGATGATCCTTTTTATTTAGATTTAACTCCAGGAACAGAAAGATATAATCGGATAAAAATTGAGAACATGGAAGATCCAGCTTTCATAGGTGTGATATGGCTTGGTAAGAAAATGGAAATGCCTGTTGGGCCTCAATTTTCATTTGATCCTGATAAACAAGAAGTAGTATCTGAAAAATTTGTAAGTTATAGCGGAAGAATGGTTTCTTCTTCAGTGAAATATTCTGATAGAACTATGAATGTTTCTTTTAGAAGGATTGCTCAGAGTTTTATTGCTTCAGATTTATTACCTTTTCTTGAAGATCATTATGGACAGATGAAACCTTTTTTCTTTATTCCTGATCCGGGAGATGTTTTTGGAAGTGATAAAATATATTATTTGGTTGCTCCAGATAATCCATCAATTGGGCTTCCAGTATATAATGATGATATTGGTTTTAGAGATTGGACACTTGTAG
>JAFDGP010000317.1:0-1950 GCA_019309245.1 Deltaproteobacteria bacterium
GTGTTGGTATCCATCCTGAAGACTGCCCAGCACTGGGTCGCTTTTGTCAAAGGATGCGAGTTTTTCCTCAATGTATTGGAGCAGGCTTTCGAAACAAGCGGTGGGATCGATAGGGTTCGGTTGCCTTTTCAAGGCAGGATTGAATTTCCGCCATTCTGGAACCGCCTGAGTCCTAAGAGAATCCAGACGACTTCCGTCAAGCCAAGGCTCGATATCCAGGCTCATGGTAATGAAAGCCACACGATCATTGCTATCTGCCACCTCAGTTATCCAAATGGTATCCGAACAAAGTGTTCCACTCAGCCATGCATCGAGACGACCGGTCCGCCGATCCCTGCAAATCTTGCAAGGAGTTTGTTTGCTGCTTTTATCGCCACTCCTTCGCACCAGGCATACCGGGCAAACATGGCCTTCATCAGAATTGCCACCCGTTATTTCCCAACTCCCATGCAGCGGGACAGCCATCGTTTCCCGCGCCTTATGGATTTCCGCCGTCATCCCTACAAGAGAGCGGGAAGGCTCGCTGATCCTGCAATAGGGGGGCATTTCGAGTTTGGCTTCCCTTGCATAGCTGTCGATCTGATCAGTCAGCCATTTATTCCATTCCTCAATTTGTAAATCGCTCCCGTTCTGATTGAATCGCTCCCCCGGGAACGAAAAGACACAAACCTCCCCGTCCGCGTACAAGAGGGAACCCACAGCCAGATCAACCTCAATGAGCTTGCGTGCTTTCCGGAAAAACTTGTCCAGCGCCAGTCGCACCCCGGTCCAGTCGCCGATCTTCACCGCTCTCGATTCGTAGTGGTCCGCCCCGATTCCGACGGTCAAGAGCCGCCATCTGACCAGTTGTTTAATGCTGCCCTCAACCCATTGAAACGAGCTGCCTTCCATAATCGCCCCGGCCACCGCGCTCTTGAACAACGCGGCCGCGACGTAAGATTGGTCGAAAAGTGTGACGTCGTTGTTCGGCAATCTGGTTTCAGCCAGGGTGCAGGTAAACGCCTTGCGGAGCCAGCCATTGGTGCCAACTGCGCTTTCGCGCCATTGGCACCAGCCATCCAAGTCATTTGAGAAACTCCGCTTGCCAAGTCTCTTTAACTCGGTGAGGAGTTCCTCAATCTGTTCAAGTAGGCGTCTCCAACCGGGTTCGGTAAGCAATTCGGGTGGATCGGCTAAAAGGTTGCGGACCGGGTGGCCAAAGGCCGTGGACAACCACATGTGGGTGGCATCCTGTCCTAGATATTTCGAAGTATTTTTAGGCAGGTTTTTCTCTATCCCGGACGCCATGGCGTGGCCAGCCTGAAGCAATCCGAGTATACCCGAGTCTCGCCCAGTGTGTTTTGTCAGAAATTCTGTGAGTGTCTCCGGCCATGGGTCATCTGACAGTGAAAACTTCTTCTTGAGATCAAAGCTGTCCTTCGCCCATTTCAACAAGTCATCCCAGGGAAACGGCGGGTTCTCCTGCTCGTGCCATTTCGTATAGTCATAGTTGCCCTGCCCCCCATGGGCTTGCAGAAAATCGGCCTTGGCCTTACCGGTCATATGAAGCCAGCCTATGGCCTCAAGAGCCAGAAGCAAAGGCCGATGTTGCCGCAACGTATCCGGCAGTTGGAAATTGCTCATCGGCCACCTCCCTTTCGAGCAATTCGGCTTTTCATCTCTGCTTTGAATCCTTTTGCATCCGTTGAAGTGAAGGAACCAGGCGGGCTTTGGTCACTTACCAGGGCGCCAAGTTCCTGGAAGCTGTGGAATGTTTTATTCGCAGATCGCGATTCAGCCTTTGCGGGTTGATCGGA
Source organism: Deltaproteobacteria bacterium (assembly GCA_019309245.1). Taxonomy (GTDB): domain Bacteria; phylum Desulfobacterota; class Desulfobacteria; order Desulfobacterales. Next base: position 1,797 of record JAFDGP010000317.1, read on the forward strand.
GTCCTTCACAAATCCTGTCCACATATCGATTCTAGCCGTACCCCATCCGGTGGTTCGTTTGGCGGAGATACCATAGGTTTCAAGAAGTGCTGTTATACTGTCGATGAGGCTGTCGATGAAGTCGGCCAGCTTGACTTTACTGTTTTCGTTTTCT
>JAFDGP010000317.1:1957-5048 GCA_019309245.1 Deltaproteobacteria bacterium
TCGTTTTCTCCCGGCAGGGGCGCGTACAGCAGCCTCAACTTGCCTTTCGTGCCGGCCGGAACGACCTCGTAGTAAATTGGCTGAGTCCCGGCCCTGGTCTTGCGTTTGTGGGGGTTGATCACCTCAAAGCCTACCTTGTCGAACCAGGTTGGATAGAGCTGCAACGCGCCACGGCTGAACTCTTCGCCTTCGGCCCGTTCATTGCCGAAAAGGTGAACAATCCACGCCGGATCTTTCCAGTCGTGCATTTTCATATCGTGCGATTCAAGATGCTTATACAAGCCCGCCCGCATCCGGCATGCCCATCGCAGGAGTCCCTTCCATGAAGCTGCAGACATGAATGGTACGCCGAAAATCCTGTCCTTGCGTACTGGGTTGTCCAGTACGTGGAACGGTCGATCATCCTTGGAATACCAGGGGGAGAGCAGCGTAAACTCGACTTCGATTCCGAACCAGGAGGGATGAGGTAATTGTGAGAAATCAGGTTCAAATTTCAGCTCCCCCGGCAACTTGAGGTCTTCCAACTCGGATGCTCGTTTCATGTAACATTTGCGGGCGTCGTTTTTACGGTTTTCAGCTTCCTTCTTATCCTTTCTCGCGTTTTTTTCTTCCTGGCTATTTCTTTGTGCTTTCTTTTCTTTTTGTTCAGCTTCCACCCGGTCGATTTCCGCACTTGCAAATGCCCAGGCATATCTGTCCACAAATCCGGATGCCAGACCGTATTGGTCTACCTCGGAGGGACAGTCTTTTTGCCCAGTCAGCGACGCATAATAGTCGAAAATCATGACTGGCCCTCCTTCTTGTCAAAGAGTTGGTCGATGATTTTTTCTCCAGTCTGGAACTCCCAACCACCCTTGCCCCATACGTCTTGCAGCCTCTTTTTCATTACATCAAAATCAATCAGCCCTGGTTTCACAAAGCCAAAGGTACGGGGAGGATTTTTAAAGCTGAATACCTTCTTGCTCTCCCGCTGTGAACCTGCAAGCCATTTGGAAATTTCGTCATTGGGGTCTACAAGATGTTCACTGTGCCGTTTGGGATGTTTCTTTGTCTTAGGGCATTTCTGAGGCGGATTGTGAACTTGCCCACAATCACGGCAAGCTTTACTCTCTTTCCGGCCAAGCACCTTGTTGAAGGTGCTCTCATCAACCTTCTCGCGGCTAAGCGCCTTTCCATCAACAAACCAGAAGTGTTTTAGCGATGCCCATGCAAAGTCGACATCTGCTGGTTTCCGCCATCGATCATCACAAACGTAATTCCTTAATTTATTGACCTCCATGTCTGTGATTGGCGGATCAGCATTAAAAACCTCAATCAATCCAAAATCCTGATGATGGGTCTCATTCTGTCGCTCAACTTCATCCGTTGGCTTGAACACCGTCTTGCCGCCGATAGCCCCATAGCCAACAATCAGGCGAAGGGTTGTGTCCAGAAGAGTCCATTCTTCAATGTGGATTGGACGTAATGGTGTGAAGCGTAATTGAAGTTCATCATCTTTCCTAATCTGATCTATTATGATTTCGCCGTCCTTATTCAAAACTTCAAACCGAAACTTCCTCGCCCAGCTGGTACACCCGAAAAATTCGCAGACAACGCAACGTTGTCCGTACTTGTCAGGGCACCGGCTTTTGTCATCAGAGGAATCGCAAGCACTGCCGCCAAGGCCGCGTATCAATACCTCAAACCACCACCGGATAGAGCCAAGCAACCCGGTGGTGATAAGCCGATCTGAAACTATTTTCTCCTTTATCTGACCCTTCTGTTCCACAAGATTGACCGACCCCGTCCACAGATCGGTCAGCGCCTTGAACTGGTAGCAAATGGGACCCTTCGCGCTTATCCCCATATCTCTTGTCTCCCTAATGCCCTTGCAAGCAGCCTTGCAATGTATATATCTTTGTCTTCTTGCTGGAAAAACACATGTCGTTTTTCGAACTCTTCCTTTGTCATTCCCCCATTCCACCAGGTGACTTCGGGTAGCCGGGTATTGGAAATAATGAAGGAATTCAGTGTAACCGAAGGGTCCTGCTCCTTTAGATCAGCCTCGACAGTTTTGATGGTTTTGTAGAAGGCAATTTTGGAATCGTCAGGTCCCTTCAGATTACGCAGTCCTTTCGGATCAACGAAATTGATGTATTGCCTGTCGTCGGCGAGTAACCATAAGATGAAGTCTGGGTAGAAGTTTCCTGCTTCGAAGAAGCCTATTCCATGGCCACGCGTCATGTTCCGAAGGAGATAAAGTTCTTTATCTTTGAAGAAGGTTCTGTTCTCAGTGCAGAACTCTTGGAGATCGAAAACGAAGTCGCGCTCGCCCTCATTCAGCGAAACAGGCCTTACTTCAATTAAGTCACTACTTATATATATCAATGGCTGATAAAGATGGCGACCGAACATGATCGCCGTCAGTCCTTGGAATTCGAAGTTACGAAGCTCACCGCTCTCGATGATCGTTTTAATTTCTTCTAGTTTGGCTACTATATCTTTCCGTGACTGCTCAATAAGAAACAGATAATCATCGATGAAGTTATCATCATCCTCATTTAAGGAGCGGTACTCTAAATGGTCCTTCTCAAATTCGGCCTTACGAAGCTTGTAGTATCGATCACAGTACTTGCACAAAAGGGTAACAGCAATCTCTTGCCACCGACGCACCTGTTCAAACAACCGAAATTCTAGTTCTTCCTTTGGGATATACAGAACATACCAACTCGCATCGGTTAAAAGATCTCCTAATAACTGTTTCTCGATGCTCAGGTTGTACCATGCTCGCTCGCTCTTGAATCTCTCCAAGCTAAAGTAGATCTCGTCCAAATCCAAGAATGCCAAGTGCCTTTCTGTTATGCGTCCCTCTTCCCGTACCGCCGATTGTAACGGTCCCTGGCCGCGAGCACTGGCGAGAGCTTGTATTTTCGGATACCAGTCAAGGGTAATCCTACTTCTCTTCATCATTTCATCCGGTGGACCGAGAATGGGCCTAGTGACCAGCCCCCATTTTGAGGACCAGTGAGAATGCAAGGATTTCTGGAGTATGTGATGTGGTTGTCGTCATGATATAATGGTGATTGCCCGCCCGGAGGATAGGGCTCCGCTG
>JAFDGP010000023.1 GCA_019309245.1 Deltaproteobacteria bacterium
ACAACTGTATGGGTGCAAACAAATATTCCCTGCCAAAATCATAGATTCTCTGAAAGATCGCTTTGATGCTATCAGTATTGGCTTACAAAGCGGTTTTTCGACAGTCTCGTTAGGTGTTGGACTTTTACGACCAGGACGGCAAGAGGCGGTGGAAGACCATGCCGAAGGGCTCAACGCGCGATGATGCTTTGGTTGAGCTGGCGCGACTTGTGGGCCAGGTTCGAGACAACACATTCGTTCCGGCCAAGTGTATTCCGTTATTTAAGACGGTAGCACAGGAATGGCTTGAGTACAAAAAGCTGAAGGTTCGTTCAACCACATGGGAGGTTTACAGAGGGCATGTGGATAACCACTTCGCGTTATTTAATCCGTTAAAGATGGACTGCGTTACAGTCAGTTGCAGACGTTGAAAAGTTTATTTCCGATTATGAAAAGAAGCGTGTCCCGTTGGCCACTATTCGAAAGGTTCTGGTAACGCTTAATCAGATCCTTAATTTTGCAGTACAACGCAATTATGCCAAGATAAACCCGTTACAGGCCACAGAACGGCCAAAGGCTAATAACAACAGAGTTAAGGAGATAAAAGGCGATGAGGCCGTTAATGTTAGTAAAACGGCCGTCCAGGCGTTAACTCCCGAACAGGCTAACGCGTTACTAACGGTTGAAACACACCCGAAATATAACACGTTATTCCGGCTTGCCGTGTTTGCCGGTTTACGCCAAGAAGAGTTACTGGGTTTGCGATGGCAGGACATTGACTGGCAGGCCTCACAGATACACGTTAGGCGCACCTACTACAGCGGCCGGTTTTTTGAACCCAAGACGCCACAGTCAAGACGGCGTGTGGACATCGGCCTGGAGATGCTCAGGCGGCTAAAACAATGGCGGCTTGCCTGTCCCGCCAACAAACTCAACCTGGTGTTTCCCAACGAGGCCGGTAACCCGATGAATAACACGAACATGGTTCGACGGCATTTTAAACCGGCACTAAAGGCCGCCGGGTTACCCGATGTCAAATTCCACACCCTGCGGCACATCTATGCCAGCCTGTTAATCGATCAGGGGGAGAACATCAAGTACATTCAGACACAATTAGGCCACAGCAGCCCCATGGTAACCTTGAAGGTGTATGCCCACAAGTTGAGGGATACGAACCCGGAGGCAGCCTGTAGGCTTGAAGCTACCGTCTATGGTAGCAAAATGGTAGCAGCGACTGAAAACCGGCAAACAACCAATGGCTTATCACCCCGAGATGACACAAAAAACAAAGGACAACCGCTATGGTTGCCCTTCATGCTTGCCTTTCCTGTCTTATATCACCTGTAACTGCTTGATTTCATTGGTAGGCGGTACTGGATTCGAACCAGTGACTTCCACCGTGTGAGGATGGCACTCTCACCACTGAGTTAACCGCCCATATTGATATTCACATACGGGTTGTCACGCTCAAAGTCAAGAGTTTTTGCGCTCCGGTGGCTTGACGTAAAATCATGCACAAGGGCCGTCATGTCTGGCCTCTTACGAAACCACCGATGGCGGGGTCAAACAGCCCGGCGTCTTTTGGTCACCGTTGCCGCGTTTTGCGACAAGGCCGGCCTGAGACCCCAGATCTGGTCGGCGTATTCCCGGATCGTTCGGTCCGAGGAAAACCGGCCGGTACGGGCTACATTCAAAATGGCCTTTTTGGCCCACACGGATGGATCCGCATAGTCCTCGGATGCCCGGGTCTGGGCCTCAAGATAGGGCTGAAAATCCGCGAGGTGCAAATAATAGTCCCCGTGGTTCAGCAGGGCGTCATAGATGGGACGAAAAAGTTCGGGGTCTCTTGGCGAAAACAGTCCGGACACAAGGCTTTCCAGAACGCGCTTGAGGCCCGGGACCGCCTCATAGTAATGTCGGGGGTCATAGGTGCCGCTTCGTCTCATTTCCCGAACCTGGTCCACGTTTAACCCGAATATGTAGATGTTCTCTGGACCCACCTCCTCAAGAATCTCCACGTTTGCACCATCCAGCGTCCCGATCGTAACGGCCCCGTTCATGGCAAGCTTCATATTGCCTGTTCCCGAAGCCTCCATCCCGGCCGTGGATATCTGCTCGCTTACGTCCGCCGCCGGGATAATTTTCTCCGCTAACGAGACCCGGTAATCCGGAATCAGCACAACCTTCATGTGGTCTTTGGCCCTTGCATGGTTGTTCACCACCTCGCCGACGCTACAGATAAGCTTGATAATCAACTTTGCCATGAAATAGCCCGGAGCGGCTTTACCGGAGAAGATGTATGTCTTGGGTACCTTCGGCGAACGGCCGTCTTCTACCAGACTCAGAAAACCATGGATGACCTGCAACACATTCAGCAATTGTCGTTTGTACTCGTGGATTCTTTTCACCTGGACGTCGAAAAGCGACCCGGGATTCACCTCAACGCGTGTTGTGTCCAGAATCACCTTTGCCAGCCTTTCCTTATTGGCTCTTTTTATGTCAAGAAACCTCTTGTGAAATCCCCTATCCTCGGCATACTGCGCCAGTGCCGCCAGCTGATCTGCATCCGTGATCCATGCGTCCCCGATCGTCTCTGAAATCAGCGAAGAAAGAAGAGGGTTCGATTTAAGCAACCAGCGGCGCTGGGTTACCCCGTTGGTCTTGTTGTTGAACTTTTCCGGCCACATCGCATAAAAGTCGGGAACCAATTCGCTCTTCACAAGCTCGGAGTGCAGCTTTGCCACACCATTGACCGAGTGGCTGCCGATGATACTCAAGTGCGCCATACGCACGTGTTTGGGATCGCCCTCTTCAATAATGGACATCCGCTGTAGCCTTTTTCCGTCGCCCGGCCAGCGTACGGAAACCCTGTCCAAAAATCGCTGATTGATCTCGTAAATCAGTTCAAGATGCCTGGGAAGCACATGCTCAAGCAACGGGACAGGCCATTTTTCCAGAGCTTCCGGGAGCAAAGTATGGTTGGTATAACCAAGCACAGCTTCGGTCATTTCCCAGGCCCGGTCCCATGGCACGTCGTTTTCGTCCACCAGGGTGCGCATCAGTTCCGGGACGGCAAGGGCCGGATGGGTATCATTAAGCTGAATGGCGACCTTGTCCGGGAAAACGTCCAGGGTTTCGTGGCTGGAGAGGTATCGTCGCATAATATCCCGAATGGAACACGCGACCAGGAAGTACTCTTGAACCAGGCGAAGCTCTTTTCCGCGGTCCACCGAATCGGAAGGATACAGAACTTTGGATATCGTCTCCGACGAGATCTTCTGCTCAACCGCCCTGAAATAGTCTCCTTCGTTGAAAATCTGCATGTCGAATTCGTCTGATGACCTGGCGGAAAAAAGCCTCAGATAGTTGACCGTGCCTCCCCCATACCCGACCACCGGCATGTCATGGGGAACACCCACCAGGATCTTCCAGTCCCCCCAAATTGAGGTTTCGCTCCCACCGGCGTCCTGACAGCGTTCTAACTTCCCATACACGGGAACAATGCAGGCCTCGTCGGGACGCTCGATTAGCCATGGATTGTCTTTATTGTGCCAACGGTCCGGCTTCTCCTTCTGATACCCGTTGTCGATGACCTGCTTGAAGATCCCGAACTCATAGTTGATGCCATAGCCGAAGCCCGGCATGCCCAGCATTGCTAGCGAATCCAGAAAACAGGCTGCCAGCCTGCCCAAGCCGCCGTTTCCAAGGGCGGCGTCAATTTCGCTGTCTCTGATTTCCTCCAGGTCAACACCCATGTCCGTCAGGGCCTCGCTGACCTCGTCGAAAACCCCCAGGTTGTACAGGTTGTTCCCAAGGGCCCGGCCCATCAAAAACTCCATGGACAAGTAATACAGCCTCTTGACATCAGCGGACTGGTAGCGGTCCTGGGTTGCCAGCATGCCGTCGATGATTCGATCTCTGACCGCAAGGGCCACGGCTTTGTAGCGGTCGTGGGCCGAGGCTTCGTCCCAGCGCTTCGCGACCGAATACCTTATGTGATGGTCTACCGCCTGCTGAAAGGCACGAATACCTGACCGCATCTTTTTCATGTCCACCACCTTTCGTGAAGGGGATCGGCCACCTCTTTGATTAGCTCTGCGCGAATGCATGAACCGCCTGCCTTTCTGTGTCAAACATGTCGAACACCTTATTCATTCTCGTCAATTTGAATAGCCGGGTTACCGCGTCTTTCGTGCCGCAAACAGCAAGACGGCTGCCTTGTCCCATCATCTTGAACAAGGCCACGATGGCTCCAAGGCCGCTGCTGTCCACAAAGTCCACCCGGGATAAGTTCAACACGATCGAACGGTCCCCGTTTGCGACATAACCGGCCATCTCTTCCCTGAACTCATCTGCGCAATGGGCGTCAAGTCGGTTGTCCAATACCCTTACCACCAAGACGTCTCCTCGTTTTTCTTGTTCAATTTCCATATCCACCCCCTGATCTGGTCCAAACCGCAAGGTTTTTGGGTGCATGAGCGCCGCCCCCAGGCACCGGACCGCAAACTGCCCAAACAGACCCGGCCTACCCGGGACCAAACCCTCCGATATCCTTAATCAGAGTCAGGCAGTTCTTCTTGCCGGTACGCTCGTATAGTACCCTGTCCATCATCGCCTTCATGATGGGCAGCCCTCTTCCTTTTTCTGAAATCAGGTGTAAAGCATTCTCGTCCACCTCCAGGGCGGAGGCATTTGCCCGTTCCAGAACTTGAATATCCATCGGCTCGCCCGTATCGCACACATGAACGATGAGTCTTCCTCCGTAAACCCCGATATCGATCTCAACCTCATGCCCCTTTTCGCCTCCATAAGCATGTTTGATACAGTTTGTGGCCGCTTCAACCACGCAAAGCTCGATTTCATAGAACAGGGCATTGGACAGGGCCACCCGGGATCGCAGCTCGCCTATGGCATCTCTGACCAAAGAGATCTCGTTTAAGTCGCTGTCTATGATCAGTTTGATTGCGTCGTACGCCATAATATCCCCACAACCAAACAAGGGCTCAGGTAATCTCAAGAGCTAAGAGGGTCACATCATCTTCAAAACGGTCGCTCCCCCTCCAGTGGCGCAAGGCCTGTTCAATCCTGTCCATCAACGCATCTAGGGGTAACCCCCTTGCATGACTTATGAGTTCTATGAGCCGTTTTTCGGAAAATTGCTCTTTTGCATGGTTCGCACATTCAGTGATGCCGTCGGAATAAAGAACCAGACGGTCACCTTGGTCAAGGTGCACCCTTTGCTCGTCGTAATCAATATCTGGAAACATCCCCACAGGGATCCCACCCGTGCCGACAAAGGCGGCATCTTGGCCTTTTCGCAACAGGATCGGCAGTGGATGGCCTGCAACGGTTATCGCGGTCTCCCTGCTCCGCGTGTCCATGACGCCGTAAACCATTGTGAAGTATTGCATGGTTTCAGGGTCTGCCTGAAAACGTTCATTAAGCGTCCGGACCGCCATCGCGGGCGTGATCAGCCGGTAATAAGGAGGCTCGGGGACCGGCATGAATTGCTTCAGCAGGCTTTCTTGATGATTTGAAGCAGAAAGCGCCTTGCTCAAGGTGACGCTCAGCATGGCCGCCGGGATCCCGTGGCCCGCCACATCAAGCACGTAAAAGCCCACATGATTTTCGTCCAGCCTGAAATAATTGTACACATCGCCGGCTACGAAATAAGAGGGAAGAAACAGAGCGTCAAAGCGCACCCCATTGATGACCGAAGGTCCTTTCGGCATGAGGCTGGACTGGATTTTTGCGCCGGCCTCCAGGTTCTTCTTAATAACCGCGTAGGCCTTCTCAAGCTTTTTGTTGGACTCATTGAGCCTTCTGTTATGTGCCTTCAAGGCCTTCTGGAGTTTTAGAATCTTTTCCCCGGCCTTTACACGAGCCTCCAACCTCTTTTGGCGCGTCACGTCCCGGAGAAAATGAACACTGCCCGCCTTGTTTCCCTCACGGTCGAGGTAGGTGGCCGCACTGATACTTACATCAACGATTTGGCCCGCCTTGTTGTAGCGTCGGCTTTCTACGCCCGAAAAGCTTCTTCCCGCCAGCACCTTGTCGATCATCATTCGGGTTTCTGCCCGGTTTTCTTTCGGCACATAGCGGATCTTATGCCCGAGGATCTCTTCGGACTCCCACCCGAAAACGCGGGTAAACGCCGGATTCACGTACACCGCTCGACCGGACATGTCGTAGACCACCACCGGATCGGGAGATGCCTCCAGCACGGCACGGTATTTGGCTTCGCTTTCGAGCCGCTGTTGGACCGCACGCTTTTCTTCGCTGATATCCTGAAGGGTTTCTATGGCGCCGCAGATTTTCCCGTCGCCGTTTTTAAGGGGCGCCGCGGTAAAAAACAGCCACTTTCCCTCAGGCCCTAGATCGGGGAAAAACCCCTCTGCCTCGTAGGCCCCGCTAATGACAGACGAGCTGCGACATGTCGCTCCATAATAAGCGGCTCTTTTGTCTTCAACCACCCCGTCAACCACGAGGTCCGCCATAACCGGGCGTTGTGTAGAATAAAACGCCAGCCATTGCTGTCGTGTCCCCACGACATCACCAGCCGCAACCCCGGTCAAACTCTCACACGCCTTGTTCCAGTGCGTAACCCGGTGTTGGTCGTCAATCACAAAGGTAGCAATAGGGCTTCCTTCGATGATTTGCGACAATATTTCGGACCGCGTGCGCAGGCCCTTCATACATCGATCGTCCATGCCGACCGATTCCTCCAATTTTGTTCCCCAGGATCGCTCACCTCGCCGGGGAGATAGGAGATCAACCCTGAAATCAAGTGGAACCGCCGGAAAATCCCCTTCTCCTGTAACCGATCCCCGTCCCTGCCCCCGCCAAGAGGCTCCAAGCCATCAAGGCAATTCTTGCAAAAATCACACCGCTGCCCTTGCAGTTGGAAGAACCCCGGAAGGAACGTTTTTTGATTTTTTTAAAAATCCCGGTGTCTAATCATATAAACAGGCACGATTCTGGAGCACTGCCGTGAAGAGAAAAAAAGACATAATAACCTGTAACTCCGCTCAATTAGACAGATATCTGGACCGTGAGATCGAACCGGAGGATCAAGCGCTCGTAACCGCACACCTAAAACACTGCCCCCGGTGTCAAGAAATTGTCAGGCAAAGCCGGTCCATCGCCCATCTCTTACGCGCGGGTGTTCAAGAAGAGCTGGCGCAGGTGGATTTGAGGGCGGTCGAGACCAGAGTCCTGGCGCATATCGATCCGTCCGCTGTGCCGTTCCGCTCAAGACTGCTGCGGATCTTTTTGTCCAGAAGGTTCTTTGTGCCGGTGAGCGCCCTGGGGGCGGGGCTGGCCCTTCTGATCATGGTCATGACCTTTTCTACCTCGGTATCCGTCGCACCCAGTGCTATTGTCAGCTCTTTGAAAAGCGATGCGGACGCCGTGATGATTTTTGAAACACCGGGGTCTCGGCAAACCGTGATCTGGTTTCACGAATCCAACGGACCCGCCCCCGATAATTCGGCCCCTGGCCCCGAAGACAGCGTGGGCGCCGACCTTAGAAGGTATCCTAATGTTGCGTAAGAAGAAAGGAGAATCCTTATGAAAAGACAACTGGTTATGATGTTTCTGGCGGCACTGCTGGCAACGGTTCCGGCTCTTGCCGAGGTCTGTACGCCTGAAAAGGCACCGGAATCGATCACCATGAACCATGCCGTGTTTAAGACACACAAAAAGCCGTTGGTCACCTTCAACCACAAAAAACACCACGAGGACTATCACCTGGCATGCACCGTATGCCACCATGTGATCAAAGACGGGAAAAACATCTGGAAACAAGGCGATCCGGTGAAGAAATGCACCGAATGTCACCAGGGCACCAAGGCCAAGGGCAAGATGCCCAAGGCGGAAAAGATCAAGGGCTATTATTATAACGCCATCCACGAAAACTGTGTGGGATGCCATAAGGCGGAAAAGAAAAAGGGCAAAAAGGCCCCTACGGCCTGCAAGGACTGCCATCAGAAAAAATAGGTTGCGACCTGGATTCTGTAAGGCTGCTGTGCTTCATGGATCCAAAGGCCGGGCTCGGACCCGGAGGGTCAGTCCGAGCGGCCCTGTTTTCGGGAGCTTGAACAATGAAAACGCCGGTAAAGGAAAAATGCATCCTCACGTGGCATGCTCTTGAGCTCAAGCATGCCACACTGTGTGAAAAGCTAAGCCTGTACCTGGAAGCCCAGAAAAAGGCCGGCCCCACCTCGAAGCGGACTTTCACCATGGCGCAGCGGCCCGGCTGCGGCACCTGACGATGCGCGTAGAGATCTATGGTAGTAGCATTGGGGGCGGTCGCCGGGAGCATGGCCTTCATCTGCCTGGATGAACTCCTACCTACGGCCAGAGAATACAGCACCGGACATCTGGCCATCTATGGCCTAATCGCAGGCATGGGCGCCATGGCCACCAGCCTGGTGCTCCTCATGTAAAGGCAAAAAACCGGCAAACGCCCACACCGACCCGGATCCACCGGTTGCTGAGTTTGCCGGAGATGCGAGGCGGTGGGCGTGCCGACGTACTGTTGTACTTCAAGCGCCCACCAACAAAGCAGATCCGGTAAAATCGGCAACCGGTGGATTTGGGACCGACCCGCCTGGTTGATATTAAACTGCAGATCTGAGAATATAGCCGCCAGATGTCTGCCAATAGGATGTCTCGAAAATAATAAGGATCGCGCCACAGCCGGGTTTTTTTGATTATGTCTCACCTATTAAAACTCTCCCGTTTTCTTGGCCTTCAACACAGCACCGTGGGCATGCTCTGCATGGTTATCCTGGTAGGCATGGGAGAACGGATGGCCGAGCGGTTTCTACCTATCTACCTGATGGCGCTTGGCGGCGGCGCCCTGTCCATCGGTTTGCTCAACGGCCTGGATAACCTTTTGTCAGCCCTTTATGCGTTTCCCGGCGGATTTCTGTCGGATCGGCTGGGCACCAAACGCGCCTTGCTCTTGTTCAACCTCGTGGCCATGGGCGGATTTCTGATTGTGATCCTTGTCCCGGCCTGGCAGGCCGTCCTGGTGGGTGCCCTGTTCTTTTTGTCCTGGTCCGCAATCTCCCTGCCGGCAACCATGAGCCTGGTAGCCAAGGTACTGCCGATGAACAAGCGGACCATGGGGGTGTCCATGCATTCCCTGGTACGCCGAATCCCTATGGCCCTCGGTCCCGTGCTTGGCGGGTTGTGCATCGGGATGTGGGGTGAAAAAGACGGTGTGCGTTTGGCATTCGTGGCCGCGTTGATCCTGTCCGGCCTGGGCGCAGTGCTGCAACAAGTTCTCATTGAGGATGACTCCCCGACTGGAAAAGGCAAGCTGGTTATCAGACCCGAAAAGAACCCGTTGCGGCTCTACCGTCAAATGAGCCCATCGCTCAAACGGCTGCTGATCTCGGATATCCTGATCCGGTTCTGTGAACAGATCCCCTATGCGTTTGTGGTGGTCTGGTGCCTGAAGACCATTGCCCGGCCGGTGACCGCCTTTGAGTTTGGCCTTCTGACCAGCATCGAAATGGGCACAGCCGTACTCGTATATATTCCGGTGGCCTATCTAGCGGACAAAACTACGAAGAAGCCCTTTGTAGTCATAACCTTCGTGTTTTTTACGTTGTTCCCGTTGGCCCTCCTGTTTTGCCGGTCCTTTTTCTTGCTGGCATTGGCCTTCATACTCCGGGGACTCAAAGAATTCGGGGAGCCGACCCGCAAGGCCTTGATCATGGACCTCGCCCCGGAAAACCGGAAGGCGGCCATGTTCGGTCTTTACTACCTCTTACGGGATGTCATCGTCTCTGTGGCCGCCTTTGGAGGGGCCTTTCTCTGGCAAATCGGGCCGGCGGTGAATTTTCTGGTGGCCTTCCTTTTCGGGGTCGCAGGCACCATCTATTTCGCCCTGTATGGGCAGGACTTGGCGTAAACCCGACCCGTCACGCTCACCCCGGATCACGCCAAGATCCGGGCGACCACCTGCCGCATCCGGATCACGTGGGTGCCATTCCAGTAAACCCTGTCACAGGATTGACACACGAAAAATTCGTCACAAAAGGACCGGGACCGGGCCGGCACGCGGTGTAACACCGTGTCTTTGGCAACCCGTTTCAGCGGAGCGTTACAGCGAAGGCATCTCGAAAAAGGCCTCGCCTGATCTCTGATATCCAGGCGGTCCAGGATGTCTCGGATCTGTCTTTCTTTATCGCCCCGGCGTACAAAAACCCCATGGGTTACGGTCTTGAACTTCAAGAGTTTCTTGCTCCTGGTCAGGATGATCCGGTGCTCCTGGAGAGAGATATCAATGATCTGTCGTTCGGAAAGGTTCGGTTGGAAATAGACATCGAAGCCCAGCAGGCGCATCAGCCGGGCAATGTCTGCCAGATTCACATCGGCAATGAATCGGGTCCGACGAAGGGGCATCTTACGAAGCCGGGTCGGTTCCTGGATATTCAGGGACTCAAACACAGGATACACACTGACCCGATCTCCCTCTTTGACGATATAGGTAAAATCCACGGACCGGCCATTAACCAGAATCAGGTCAATCTCCGCGTGTGGCACCCCCAGGGACTCGATCATATCCTTGATAGATCTTTTTCCCTTAAAGGGGACAGAAAAATCCACCTTTTTCCGGTGTGCCGGAAGAAAGTCGTTAAGTTCTTCATAAAAACGAAACGTTACCCGAGGCATGTGTCAATGACTTGAATGGGGCCGTGACCTTAAAGGCCATCCAGACGCTTATACGCGCACCAATCTACTGATATTGAAGATATACCGATACAAGTCCTCTTACAAGGGGTTTGACACGCCATGTCCGGCTCAGATAGAATCTGTTTTAACCTTTTGGGGATGATCCTTTGCTTCATGCTGCAATTCCACAATGTGTTTCCGCCATATAACAACCATAAGGAGTATGTCATGAAACATCCGCTTTTCGTTTCCGCCCTGGTAACCCTGTGTATAGCCTCCATGGCCCGGGCAGACCAGAACCACATCACGGTTTATAATCAAGATCTTGGCCTGGTGAAACAGATTCGCACGGTAGATATCAAAAAGAACGCCCTGCCGCTTCGTTTCACAGATGTCGCGGCCAAGATCATTCCCACATCTGTCCACTTGCGCTGTCTGAGCGACAACAGGGCGTTCCGGGTCCTGGAGCAGAACTTCGAGTATGATCTGGCCAGTTCCGACAAGATTCTCCAGAAGATGATCGATCATCCCATTGACGTGGTCAGGGACAACGGCGAGCTGGTCCGAGGCGTGCTGTTAAACAAACAAAGCAGCTCGCTGGTGCTCAAGACCGCGGACGGCATCAAGATCCTGCCCTTTAACGACAAGACCACCATTCACATGCGGGCCCTGCCGGAAGGACTGATGACGCGTCCAACCCTGATCTGGCAGCTGGCAGGCGTAAGGGGCAGGCCGGAAAAAATCGAGGTCAGTTATCTCACCACCGGCATGAACTGGCATGCAGAATACGTGGGGGTCCTCAACGAAAAGGCCGATCGGATCAATCTCGATGCCTGGGTCTCGGTCAACAATCACTGCGGCGCCACATTCAAGGACGCCCACTTGAAGCTGGTAGCCGGTGAGGTCCACCGTGTCCAGCCCAAAAGACCGCAACGCCCAATGGCCATGGCCGAACGCCAGGCCATGGCCTCCCCCGCGGACCAGGGTTTTCAACAAAGGGCGTTTTTTGAATATCACATCTATGAGCTTCCAAGGCCGACAACCTTAAAGGACAACCAGATCAAGCAAATTGCATTGTTCAATCCAGTGAATGTAAAAAGTGAACGCAAGTTTTTCTACAATGCCATGCGCGACCCCAAAAAAGTGGAAGTCCGGGTGGTATTCATCAATAAAGAAAAAGTAGGGCTCGGCATCCCTTTGCCTGCGGGTGTTTTCCGGATTTATCAGCAGGACCAAGACAACCTGGAGTTCATCGGGGAAGACCGCATCGATCACACGCCACGAAACGAAAAGGTCAAGATTACCGTGGGCAAGGCCTTTGATCTGCGAGGAAAACGAAAGATTGTCCGGACCAAAAAGGTATCCAACCGTTCGGAACGCACCACCGTAGAGATCACCTTGCGGAACAACAAAGAAAAAGACGCCGTCAGCATCATTGTGGAAGAACCGCTTTATTACAGGCATTGGGAAATCGAAAACAGCACCATGGAGTACACGAAAAAAGACGCTTACAACATCGAGTTCCATGTCTCCGTCAAGGCGGGCGGCAAGGCAACGCTTCGATATACTCTACTATATTGGTGGTAGGGCTGGAAAGAGTCACAAAGGCGTAGAAAAATCCAGGGTATAATGTGTGGGTGGAGCAAAATTTGGGAGAACGCTTCAGAAAAATGACGCATCTTGCATTTTCAACACGTATCCGTTATGAACAAAAAACAGCAGGGACGGACTCTTGGCTGTAATGTTGGGTTGATGTGCGGCCCTACAAGCCGAGCCCTCTGAGATCCCAATGGGGTGCCTGACAACATCGTGAGGACACATTTCACCCTGCCCTGACGATCACATAGCCGGGGCGGCTATGTGTCTTAAGAGGAGGACACCATGGCAAACAGTGTATACAAGGTTATCGAGTTGGTTGGAACCAGCACAGAATCCTGGGAAAAAGCTGCGGCCAAGGCGGTGGAACAAGCCGGCAAGAGTCTGCGTGACCTTCGGATCGCCGAGGTGGTCAAGCTCGACATGAAGGTTGAGGACGGGAAAATCGCGACCTATCGCGCCAGAATCAACGTCTCTTTTAAGTACGAAGGGACCTAGACTTCAGGGCAGTTCCCTGCGACAGTATCGGCACACCACGGCCCTGGCCTTGATGATCTCGGCGCAGAAGGGACACTCTTTGGTGTAATGACGTTTGTGGATGAGTACGAGGGAAGCCTCTACCTTTTCCTTGACCGCATCCACTCGAAACCGATGATTTCTGATCGGCTCGATCACATCCAGGTCCCCGATCTGTCCAATACACTCCGCGGCCTTGAAGGCCACCGGCGCCAGGGTGTCGTCATCCAGGAGAATCTTGAGGATTGAGGCCGTATCGCCTGCCTCCAGGAAGGCGTCAAGCACTTGAATGCCTTTCCGCTGGGCCGCTTTGCGAGCTTCTTCCCTGGCTCTGAGTTCTTCGTCCACAATGCAGCCTTTCCCCCCATCTCGACTGAAGACGGGCATGCAGTCCATTTTCATGTCCATTGGATTACAGATGCATCGATAGGAGGCTGGCATGGCATAGTTCTCATAGATGTCCTTCCAACCATCAAGATACAGGGGACAATCGTCGTTAAAACAGACATACAGATACGGCGTGCCCCATCCCAGACCATCCGAAAAAGTCATGGGCGGACACTCCCAGATCGCCATCGGTTCTCCACAATGAGGACACTTGGGTTTTTCGCTGTTCACCATCTTGTTATATACATCCTCACGGGTCAAAACAGCCATGGGCACCTCCAGTCTTTGAGTTTATGTCATATAATACACAATAATCCACAGCCCATCAACGGTCAAGCGCCTCCCGGATCCACCGGTTGCCGATTTTGCCGGAAGTGCCAGGTATCAATCTGGACTTTTCAGTTAACACGCTGCAATCCTAATAAAAAGAATTCGATCGTTTTTTGGCGGTGGATTTGGGGCATTGCCACGCGGGGTCGTTCCGAAACGCGAGGGATATAGAAACCAGATAGGCATTGACATAATGGCCCTACATGATAGGGTTGGCGTTATCTCCTCGGCGCCCGGACGGCGCACCCAAGGCGCACGATCGGCGTCTGTCGCACCAAAACCGCAGGAAAGGTCTCCCATGAAACGACAATCTGAGACATCTCAAGACGGGATCGAGCCCAGAAAGTATGCCTTGGAGGACACCTTTTGTTTCGCTTGCGATAAAGGCAAGTCCTGTTATACCCATTGCTGTAGTGACATCAACATTATTCTTACCCCTTACGATATTATCCGCATGAAGAACAGGTTGGGTCTGACCTGTGACCAGTTCCTGGCCATATACACAAAGCCGGAAATGCTGGTCCGGACCAAGCTTCCCATGGTCACCCTCAAGATGCTGGATGACGACAAGAAGAGCTGTCCTTTTATCACGCCGGACGGCTGTGCCATCTATGAAGATCGGCCAGTGTCATGCCGTTACTATCCCCTGGGGATGGCGGCGTTCAGGGAACAGGAACTAAAACCCTCCGGAGAAGATTTTTATTTCATGGTGCGCGAATCGCACTGCAAGGGCTTTGAATCCAACCGGCAATGGACGGTGGCGACCTGGAGAAAAGACCAGGGGGTAGAGCCGTACGACGATGTCAACCAAAGCTGGATGGAATTAATCCTTAAAAAGAAGTCCTTTGGATTTCAGTATGAACTCACGGAACAAAGCCGCGGCATGTTTTTTATGGTGAGCTCCAACGTGGACAGGCTGAAACGCTTTGTCCTTGAGAGCAGCTTCCTCGACAAGTATGATGTTGATCCGAAACGGCTTGAAACCATAAAAAAAGACGAAGTGGCCCTTCTCAAATTTGGACTTGACTGGTTGCAAAGTGCCTTGTTCGGGGCCGAAAAAGTGGTGTTGAAAGAAAA
Organism: Deltaproteobacteria bacterium; assembly: GCA_019309245.1. Lineage (GTDB taxonomy): Bacteria > Desulfobacterota > Desulfobacteria > Desulfobacterales. The sequence goes on from JAFDGP010000023.1 coordinate 14,575, forward strand.
GGTCAAAAAAGCCTACCAGGAAAAGGCCGATCAGCAAGGCGCGGCAGCCCAAAAGGCATCCGAGTCATCCCCAGGCCGTTAATTACGTGTCCCGGTCTTTTTGCATCGCCTCCACCAGCTTCTTGACGTCTTCCACCCGGTCCTTGTGGGCAATAAGCATGCCCTCAGCCGCTCGAACAATGACCAGGTCCTTGACTCCGACCAGCATCACCGTCTCTTCCGGCTGTTCACAAAACACGGTGTTGCCGGATGCATCCAAGACAATGGCCCTGGCGCGGCAACGGTTTTCCCGACCGTCATCGGGCAGGTAATCCCGAAGTGCCAACCAGCCCCCTACATCGTTCCAGGAAAATTTCGACGCCACGCAGCACACCCTGTCCGCCTTTTCCATCACCCCGTAATCGATGGACACACGGGGCAGACCCTCAAACGCCTCTTTGAGGGCCTGTTGCCAATCCGGAGTTCGATCAAAGGCCGCCGCACGCTCCAATGCCTTAACATGTCCCGGCAAGTGGGTCTCCAGCGCCCTCCAGATCGTATCTGTTCTCCAGACGAACATTCCAGAATTCCAGTAAAACTTGCCGGAGTCAACATACTGCCTGGCAGCCTCCAAGGGGGGTTTTTCCTTGAAGCGCCGGAGTTCATAATGTTCGATGCCGTCATCATTGTAAAGCAACGCGCCACGCTCCAAGTATCCGTAGCCCGTTGCCGGATAGGTGGGCTGAATCCCAAAGGTGTATAACGCCCCGTCAGCCGCCGCCTGACGGACCGCTGAAAGCAGGGTCTTTTGAAACACAGACACCGGTTCGATGGTATGGTCTGCGGTAAGAGTTACAATCACGGGGTTCCCGAACCGCTTTCGGCACAGGGCTGCGGCCAGGCCGACAGCCGCCGAGGTGTCTTTTCTCATGGGCTCACCCACGATATTATCCGGAGGAATCTCGGCCAACTGCTCTCGAACCCTGTCCGCAAAGGCCTGATTGGTCAACACCAAAACTCGATCAGGCGGCACCAGATCGCGGATCCGGTCATAACTCATTTGAAGCAATGAACGGTCTCCGAACAGTCGCAG
>JAFDGP010000318.1 GCA_019309245.1 Deltaproteobacteria bacterium
CTGTGAGACCGAACGCGAGGCCGCCCGTCAGGTCAACGTGCAAGGGCCGGAAAACCTGGCCGCAAGCGCCAAAAGACACGGCGTCTTCCTGGTCCATGTCTCGACAGATTATGTCTTCGACGGCAATAAGCCCGTGCCCGAGGCCTACACGGAAGCCGACACACCCAGTCCGATTTCCTATTACGGAAAGACCAAGCTGGAAGGAGAAATGGCAATTCAGCGGATTTGTCCCGACCATGCCATTGTCAGGACCGCCTGGCTGTATGGCGGGTCCGGTCCCAACATCCTGAAGACCTTTCTGCGCCGGGCCTTAAGCGATCCTGCCGGTGAAATCAGGGTGGTCAACGACCAGTATGGTTCGCCGACGTGGTCGTATCGTCTGGCGCTTCAGATGGCACGCTTGATCGAGGCAAAGGGTCATGGGGTCTATCACGCCACCTCACAGGGGTACTGCACATGGTATGATCTGGCCTGTTATTTTCTCAACCTGATGGACGTGCCCCACCGCGTGGTGCCGTGCTCCACCGCCGAATACCCCACCGCCGCCCGAAGGCCGAAGAACTCCATTCTGGACAACAGCGGTCTCAAGGCCCGGGGGATAGACCTGATGCCCCGCTGGGAGGACGATCTCAATGCCTTTGTTGCACGATACAGATCGGGCCTGATTCAGGAGGTCCAAGAACAGGGGACACCATGAACAATATCCTGGTTACGGGTGGATGCGGATTCATCGGAAGCAATTTTGTGCGCTACCTCCTGGAGGAATCTGATTTTTCCGGGCGCGTAGTCAATGTGGATCTGCTGACTTATGCGGGAAACATGGAGAACCTGGCGGACATTGAAAAGGCCTTTCCGGACCGCTATGCGTTTGTTCGTGCCGATATCTGCGACCGGGAACACATGGCGGAGCTCTTTGACGAATACGATATTGATACGGTTTGCCATTTTGCCGCAGAATCCCATGTGGACCGTTCCATCGTGCGACCGGATGCATTCATCCGAACCAACATCACAGGGACCTTCAACCTACTCGAACTGTGCAAGGACAGCGAAGACCGCTTGGCCCTGTTTCATCACATCAGTACCGACGAGGTTTATGGCAGTCTGGGTGAAAAGGGCCTTTTTACGGAAGACACCCCTTACCGGCCCAACAGTCCCTATTCGGCCTCCAAGGCGGCCTCAGACCATTTGGTGCGGGCCTATCACAAGACCTACGGCCTGCCCGTGACCATTTCCAATTGCTCCAACAACTACGGACCCTATCAATTTCCGGAAAAACTGATCCCCTTGATGATACTAAACGCCCTTGAAGAAAAGGCCCTGCCCGTGTACGGCGACGGGCGAAACATCCGGGACTGGCTCTATGTAAGGGATCATTGTATCGCGATCTGGACAATCATGAAACAGGGGCAACGGGGTGAAACATATAATGTCGGCGGCGACTGTGAGATGGAAAACATCGCGGTGGTGGAGATGATCTGCGATATTTTGGATGAACTCAAAAAAAGCCCGGACGGCAGGCCGCGCAGGGCACTGATTACGTTCGTCAAAGACAGGCCCGGACACGACCGCCGGTACGGCATCGACTTCACGAAACTCAAACAAGCCTTGGGATGGATGCCGGAAGAATCCTTTGAATCGGGCCTGCGGAAGACCATCCAGTGGTACCTGAATAACCGGGACTGGGTGGACCGGGTCAGAAGCGGAGAGTACCGTGCCTGGATCAAGACACAATACGGTCGGTCGTGGTCTGACCCTTCTACCCCTGGGTGAGAAACCGGGAAGGTTTGCCGTCGGGCCCCCTTTCGCCAAAACGAGTGGACTGCCAAGAGGATAGGCCTGTAAAATGTCGGCCTGTAAGCCTGAGCAACGAGTTTTGCAAAGGTCTCGACAGGAAGAACTCCAGACACCCACCGGCTTGTCCACCGGTCATTTTCGTGTGGGGCACCACCTCAAGAAAAGAACTGCCCGTCTATGCCGCCAGCTTCCCACCTGTTGGAACCTATCAAGAGCGAACCAAGTCCTTATATGGCATAAATATTGCTTATATACTTATCTGAAATGAGTTTTTGTTTCGTTATTCTCGAGCTTTAAAGAATGCTTGGACCTGGTTTGGTTCAAAATGACAAAGCACCATCTTCATGCCAAGGATGACATAGGCGGACTCTCAGACCGACTCGTGTACGTGGGAATCGCGCTTGGCGTGTTGTACTGGATGGTGGAATCCGCTGCGCATGTGATCTTTTTGAACGATAGAACCTTTTTTGGGCAGTTGTTGCGGCCTGATACCAATGAGTGGTGGTTGCGTCTGACCGTGGTTGTCATGTTTGCGGGGTTCGGCAAGTGTGCTTCGGTCATGTTGGCGAGACGGCGTCGGATAGAGACGATAGCTGAAACATCCCAAAAAGAGCTCGGAATAAATAAGGCTCCCCTCCGCTCGATCATGGACAATGCGGCCACGTACCTTGAGCTTGCCGGTGCGATATTTGTGGCCCTTGACCAGAACGAGCGCGTCACACTGGTCAACCGGAAGGGATGTGAAATCCTTGAAGCCGGACCGGACGACATCCTCGGGAAGAACTGGTTTGACCATTTCATTCCGGAAGAATTTCGGGAGCAAGTCAGAACGGTTTTTGAAAAGCTGATGGCTGGAGATATCCATCCTGTCGAGTTTTATGAAAATGAGATCCTTACCAGTAAAGGGGAGAGAAAAACGATCCAGTGGCACAACACCGTATTGCGAGACAACTCGGGCAGGATCGTCCAGGTCCTGAGTTCCGGGGAGGACATCACCGAAAAGAGAAGGCTGGAATCCCAAATACGCCGAGCCCAGAAAATGGAGGCTATTGGGACACTGGCCGGAGGTATCGCACACGATTTCAACAACATCCTGACTCCTATCTTGATCCAGTCCCAACTGGCCAAGCTGTCGATCGACAGCGACAACCCTGTCCAGGGCAATCTTGATGAAGTGATCCTTGCAGCCCAGCGAGCCCGGGACCTGGTGAAACAAATCTTGACTTTTTGCAGGCAGTCGGAATCCGGACGTCACCGTTTAACGGTGGCACCGATCATCAAAGAGG
>JAFDGP010000024.1 GCA_019309245.1 Deltaproteobacteria bacterium
GGGGATGCCGAGTTTACCGGATCTGCTTTGTTGGTGGGCGCTTGAAGTACAACAGTACGTCGGCACGCCCACCGCCTCGCATCTCCGGCAAACTCGGCAACCGGTGGATCCGGGATGGGACCCGTCGTTGACCCGTGACGCAATTTCATATATCGTCCTTTTAAACTTTAAGCAAAGAAAGGGTGCATCACATGGGTGAGAAAAAAACGCTTGAATTTTCGGATTTCAAAGACGTGACAGACTGTATCTATTCTGCCGTGGACAAGATTGAAACCCTGTACAAATCACTGGCGCTTTCCGATGCGCAAAAGTCCGAGCTGGCCAGACTGGGGGGGCTGCTTCAAGGTGTGAGCCATGATATAGGCCATTTTTTTATGGACCTGGAGTCCTTGTCGGAAGATATTAGGGCTGAGGTCCACGATTACTACGGGCACTGATTCCTGAACCCTGGTACCCATCCAAGAAGTACCCTTTGCAGATGGGGTTTCCAGTTGCCAGTTTTCGGTTTTCAGAAAAAGACAAAGATAGTTGTGGGTAACCCGAGATCCGACAATCGACCGCCGAGAGTTGCGCGTGTGATTCCTTGAGTTTATGAAAAGACACGAACCTTGCTTATTTGCGATCATACGCCCGCGGGGTTCGGCTGATACATGATCACAGGAGGACAGCCATGCAAGAATACACGATTCATCCGCTTGTGGTTGGGGCCAACGAGACGGACCAGGGGGTCATGACCTATTTGCACGATTATGGGCAAAGGATCTGGATTCCGATCTATGTCTTTTACGTCAAAGGCGGCGATCGGAATATCCTGGTGGACACGGGGCTTGAGCAGTTCATGGTGCCGGATGATTTGGGAAAGACCTATGGGTTTGAAGTACTGGAGTTCGAAGACGCTCTGGCGACTGTGGGGATTTCTCCCGAAAAGGTGGATGTCATCATCCACACGCATCTTCACAACGACCATTGCGAAAATGATTTCAAATGTAAGAATGCCACGGTGTACGTCCAGAAGGCAGAAGTGGACTTTTTGAAGCATCCTCACCCGATTGATCACCGGTACTACCCGGACGTCCTGGATGAGGTCAAGGTAGTCGAACTGGAGGGCGATGCCAACATTGCCGACGGTATAGACGTCATTTTGACGCCGGGACACACAGTCGGCGGCCAGTCCGTGGCGATCAATACCTCAAAGGGCAAGGCCATTATCACCGGGTTTTGCTGCAACGACAAGAACTTTCCCGAAACCGGTCCGGCCATCACGCCCGGGGTTCACATCAATGCGATTGAGGCCTACGACAGCGCGCAAAAAATCAAGGATATGGCCGACATTCTCATTCCACTTCACGACCTTGCCGTAGGGGCTAGGGGCTGCATTCCTTAAATTCGTGGGGGCCATGCCGATTGATCGGCACGGCCCCCGCGAATTTAGAAACAGAAAGAAGTCATTTATAAACGGGGGGTCCATCCACGGATAAAATCGACGGCCCTGGCATAGGTTTCCGATTTATAAATGAGTAATTTTTTTCTAAGCAAGGCCGCACAGGCGTTTCCGCCGAGGCGCACTTGGCGTACGTCGCAGGCGGAAACGCGCGGAGAACGCTGATTTGGAAGGCTGTTGGAAAATGTCCAGATGCAAGGCGTCCGAATTTTTTTGGAATGAGGCGTACTTATTGGTACACCGCAGTGACGAAAAATGAGGACAATCCGCCTGAGGCGGACAGATGGGCGTTTTCCAACAGCCTCCTAGCAGGTGAGATGCAGCCCGGCTACGACCGCCTTGCCCTGTTCGACAAGCTGGTTGTACAGATCGCACGCTGAAGACGTCTTTTCGGCCACCACCCGCACGCCCAGAGATTCAAAGGCCGCACGAACTTCGTTGGAGACCCGCAAGGCGCCGTAGGCGCCGGTGCCAAAGATGCAGACCTCGGAACCCGCGGCCAAGAGGTCCTTGATATCCTCAAGGGCGACAACATGACCCTGGGATCGCCACCACCCGTCGATCACCCTGTTTCCGATGAGTTTGACGTCGTTGTGGTAGACCTTTCCGTCTATTTCAATGGCGCCGAAGCGGTACGCCTGAATCTTCATCGCCTGTTTGCCGGGGGCATGGTTGCGAGGGTTATTTTCGGCTATCCGTGGATCGGCTTTTCGATGAAGGCTGCTCCCTCACGGATCGCGGCTGTGTTCCGCTCATGGATGTCGGCCCCCTTGGCCGCAAAGATGTCTTTAACGCTGTTGATAACTGTTTCCAGGGCCACCAGGCCGGTTTTTTTCACAAAGGCTCCGATCATCACCATGTTCGCACTTCTCAGGCTTCCCAAACCATCGGCGATGGTATTGACCGGGATGTTCACTACCTCGATGTCAGTGCGCGACGGCCTGACGTCGACCAAATCATCATTCAAAAAGACAAGACCTCCTGCTCTGATTGAGCCTTCAAACTTGGTCAAAGACGGCGTGTTCATCAAGACGCCATAGTCGGGGAAGGATGCCACCGGGGATGCGATCGGATCGTCGCTGATGGTGATCGTACAATTTGCCGTGCCCCCCCGGACCTCCGCCCCATAAGCGGGCAGATAGGTCACGTGCTTGTTTTCGTGCATGGCCGAGGTGGCCAGGACATAGCCCATCATCAGGACCCCTTGTCCACCGAAGCCGGAGAATATGGTTTTGGTCGTGCTCATATGACACACCTTTTTGATAAAGCGCAAATCGTTACCGCCGCCGACCCAAACGCGGAGACAAGCGACTACGGGTTATCGGCTGTGGGTTCGTGTGTCGCATCCTTGAGAATTCCGAGAGGGTACTGGGTTGCCACCACCTGTTCAACCCGCTTGCAAGCCTCGATGGGTGTCTCCTTCCAGTTGGTCGGACACGCCGACAGGATCTCGACGAGTGCGAACCCCTGCCCGTCCATTTGAACCTTAAAGGCCTTTCGAATCGCTTTTTTTGTCTTGATGATGTGCTTGGGAGAAGTCACGGCGGTCCTTTCGATGTAAACGCTGCCGGCCGCCAGCGCCAACATTCGGCTTAAGTCCAGAGGGTGCCCGTCTCGAAGCGCCATCCTTCCTCCCGGTGTGGTGGTGGTCTTTTGGCCCGGCAGGGTTGTGGGGGCCATTTGCCCACCGGTCATGCCGTACACCCCGTTGTTGACGAATATGACGGTAAGGCATTCTCCACGGTTTGCCGCATGAACCGTTTCCGCAGTCCCGATGGCCGCCAGGTCTCCGTCTCCCTGGTAGGTAAAGACCACCAGGTCCGGCCGGCACCGTTTGATTCCCGTGGCCACTGCGATTGCCCGGCCGTGGGGAGCTTCCCCCATGTCTACGTCAAGATAATTGTAAGCCAGTACCGCACAACCGGCCGGGGGCACACCGACGGTCTTTTCCCGGATGCCCAGTTCGTCGATGACTTCCGCCAGCAGGCGGTGAATGATGCTGTGGCCGCATCCGGGACAGTAATGAAACACATTGTCTTTGAGCGATTCGGGTCGCTTGAATACTTGTTGAGCCATTTTGTCGCCTTTGTCTTCGTGAGTCAACAACCGGAAGAGCCGGCTATACCAGTAAGGCCCCCTATGGGGGGTTCCGAAAACTCATCGGTGGTCATTGATGTTTTTTAATCCGTGGATCATCCATCGGAGATCGTATGCCGGCTAGCACACGCACGCCCGACCGAAAACGGGTCCGTTTTTTCCATTCTTACCACGACGCCGGTTGACGATACACGGATTAAAGGAAACTAACGCATCAACCCGGTTATAACCTCCGCAACCTCGACTGGCGTTGGAATTACCCCGCCCGGGCGTCCATGAAAGTGAACGGGTGAAATATCACCTACGCTCATTTTGACATCCTCGATCATTTGGCCGGTGTTCATCTCAAAGACCAGGATCTGTTTGATGGAGGCGGCCAGTGACCGAAGCGGGTTTGCCGGGAAGGGCCACAGGGTGATCGGTCGAAACAGGCCCGCAGGAAGGCCTTCGCCTCTGACGCGATTCACCGCGCCTTTGGCGATGCGGGCGGCCGTTCCAAAGGCTACTATGACCAGTTGCGCATCGTCCAAGAGGTAGGACTCAAAGTCCGTCTCATGCTGGCTGATCGTATCGTATTTCCGGACCAGTTTCCAGTTTCGCTCTTCCATCTTCACCGGGTCGAGTTGCAAAGAGGCGATCAGCCGGCTATCTCGACCCCTGGCACCCGAAAGCACCCATTCCTTTTTCGGCAGGTCGGCCGGATCAATGGGGTCCGGGAAGCTCACCGGTTCCATCATTTGTCCCATCAGGCCATCGCCCAACAGGATAACCGGCATGCGATAGGTGTCCGCCAGATCAAAGGCCTTCATGGTGAGGGTCACCAGTTCCTGACCGGAACAAGGGGCCAGAACGATGGTGCGGTAACCGCCGTGGCCTCCGCCACGGGTGGCTTGAAAGTAGTCCTGTTGCGTGGGCGCAATATTTCCCAGGCCAGGCCCTCCGCGCATGATGTTGGCCACCACAGCCGGCAGCTCCATGCCTGCCATATATGAAATGCCTTCCTGCTTGAGGCTGATGCCCGGGCTGGAAGACGACGTCATGGCTCTCACCCCGGTCATGCTTGCGCCCATGACCATGTTAATGGCGGCCAGTTCGCTTTCGGCCTGAATAAAGGTCGCGTCCGGCAGGTCCGCGAAACGTGCCGACATATATTCCGGCAGTTCGTTTTGCGGGGTAATGGGATATCCGGCATAAAAACGGCATCCGGCCCTTGTCGCCGCCTCGGCGATTACATGGCTGCCGCGCATGAGTTGCTTATTCACGGAACACCTCAATGGCCACGTCGGGACATATCAGGGCGCATAGGGTACAGGCATTGCACCGGCCCTTTTTGTCCATTTCGTCTTCTTGAAACTCAGCGGGATGGTAGCCTTTCAAGTTCAGGGCCTCTGCGATCCGAATCCGCCCTTTCGGGCACACCGAGACGCACAGACCGCATCCCTTGCAGCGCTGCGAATCGATCTTGATAAAGCCCTTTTTCAAATATGTTCTCCTGGATTCCCCAAAAATTTTGTTTTTACGCCTTTTTTTTTCTTCTGTCAAGAAATTTGCGAACCCTCAAAAAACACTAAATATCAAGCTCTGAAAAGTCGAATACAGGAAAAAAACGTATCGAGACGAATCCAATCCATGGCTTCGCTATTAGAGGCCGTGTGCTGGCGCGGTTCTGATCTGGAAGCCCTCGCATGAGGCTTGAGCCTTGTCGTTGCCCTCGGCACCGCCCTTGGAGATCGTCCCGTTATGTCGCTGCCGGGCCTGCGGATGAGTCATTGCACCCCTTCCCAACTGGGCCGGAGCATTCCACAAAGCGATGAATCAAGATAATGTAAAAATTCTGGTGGTTGATGACGACCCCGTCAGTTTGAAGATGTTGGAAAAATCCCTCTGCAACGAGGGTTACCAGGTGCTGACTGCAACAGATGGTCCGCCTGCCCGAAAACTGGCCTCCCAGGAGCATCCCGACCTGATTATTCTGGATATCATGATGCCTGAAGAGGACGGCTTCCAGGTCATGGATCGTCTGAAAAAGAACTCCGATACTGCAGGGATTCCTGTGATTTTTCTTACCGGGCGCGATGAGCTGGATACCAAGCTCAAAGGCTTTGATCTTGGTGCGGTGGATTACATTACCAAACCCTTCTACGGCCAGGAGATGCTGGCCCGTGTACGGCTTCACCTGAAGCTGTCGATGGCCACCAATTCGCTTGTCGCCAGCCAGGCAGCGAAACTCAAACAAATCCAGGACGCTCAGCACGCCATGCTGGTCTCGCCCCGGGATCTTCCGGACGCCCAATTTGCTGTCAAATACCTGCCGTTTCTTGAGGCCGGGGGGGACTTTTATGATGTGCTGTCTATTTCAGATAGTATTTTCGGCTACTTCGTGGCCGACGTATCCGGTCATGACCTGGCCACCAGCTATATTACCGCCGCGGTCAAAGGCTTGCTACGCCAGAACTGCACCCCCTTTTACAAGCCGGTCGAAACCGTGGAGATGATGAACAACGTCCTGGTGGAAATCCTCACCGATGGAAAATACCTCACAGGGTGTTATTGCAGACTCAACAGAAAGGCGGGGGTGATGACCGTGGTCAATGCCGGACACCTGCCTGTGGTGCATGTGCCGGCAGCGGGGTCGGCGGCATTGATCGAGATGGACGGTGATGTCTTGGGGGCGTTCCAAAATGTGGCCTACGGGAGCCAAGACATCCGCGTACAGCCTGGCGATCGGTTCTACCTGTACACTGACGGCTTGGTTGAAAGGCCGGGTGAAAAGAGGGTTTGGTCTCAAGCGTTGTCTCGCCTTACCGAAACTGCTGCTACCATGAAGGACCGGTCAATCGAGGAGGCGACGCAGGGCCTTTTTGACACGATGCTTGCAGATACCCCCCGGCCAGAAGACGATGTGGTGGTGCTGGGGATCCAGGTGTGACCGGCAAAGCGAGGCCTTCGGCTTTGGTGCGAAAACAAGAAAGGCGGTATTACTGTGTCCGCAAATGTCTTTAACGTTTCTCACGAGGCAGCCGGCGTAGACTTATGCTTTGCTGCAAGCCTTGAAAACATTGATAAGGCAATTGCGGAGACCAAAGCCTTTCTGACCAGGATCCACGCTCAACAGTATACTTTTGATGTGACCCTGGTTCTAAGAGAGGCTCTCTCCAATGCGGTTGTCGATGGTTGCGGTCAGGACCCAAAGATGCGGGTTTCGTGCCGACTGCGGTTCCGGGGGAGGCGTCTTATTATGGAGATTGAAGACCCGGGCCGGGGCTTTAACTGGCGTGGCCGCATGGGCAAGCTCCCTCCCCCCGAGGCGGAGTCTGGTCGTGGAATGGTCATCATGGAGCATTACTGCGAAATGGTTTCGTATAATGACAAGGGAAACCGGTTGATGATGGAAAAGATTATCAGGCCGGGACGGGGGGTCGCGCCAAAATGATAGGCCCGCCCTCGGGTTTGAGGGCCCAAGACGTCAAGAGACAAACAGGGTTTTGTCAAAAAACCGACATAGCAAGGAAGCAGAGAATAAGGTGAACGGTCAATGGATGGTTACGTGTTTAGGTTCTAGGTAAAGAGGAATGGGAAAAAATCCGACAGTTGTCGGTTGTCAGTGGTCCGACAGACGGATTGAAAAAATTTTGCATGCTTTTTGTGCAGAGGCCGAAAAGAACGCCAGGATGGGTAACGGGGCTTTGTGCGGGCGAGATTTATTTCTGTTCACCTAAAATTAAAACCTAAAACCTCATTCATGAGGAGACTGAAGAGATTTTATGAGTACGGCCGGAGTGCTACCGCCCGAGGGGGTTGGCATGTATATTGCCCTTGAAAATATCGGTGTCAGGCACCAGAGGCTTGTTTTGTGCCTGGAAGCCGGGATAAGGTCCCTTGCGGCGGGACACAAGCCGTAAAGGAAGGCAAACAAAAGAGGAATTGCCTGATTGTAGGAGGGTTGTATGGAACAGGGCGAACAGACGATGGATGAAAAAGTCATCAAACCGGGGAAAGACATTGTTGCGTCCATGGCTGACGGTTTCAGAAAGGACCTGCTCAAAGAAGTGGGCCAGGGCGTCAAAAAGCTGGTGATCGATCTGCAAGGCGTGCAGATGGTCGACTCCGTGGGGATTGGGGTGCTGGTAGCCGCGTACAATTCGTTGAGCCGGACCGGCGGGACCATGGCTGTGTCAAATGTCTGCGAGGACGTCTACAAGCTTTTCAAAACCATGCGGTTGGACCAGCACTTTGAAGTCGTTCCTGCGGCGGGATAGGCTGCTTCGAACTCTCGATGTCCCCGGAACGGCCAACACAGTGAGCGCTGTTCGGGGCAAGGTCGGGCGGGCCCGGGCCCAATGTCCCTCTTTTATGTTGCATGTTGGGCCCATGAGAGAGGCTGGGCGCCTGAAACAGACTTGGGAGGAAACCCATGACGATCGAAAATGATGAAACCCTGCAGATGTATGTAGAAGAATCCCAGGAGCACCTGGCCGACATTGAGAGCGATCTGTTGGCCATTGAACAGGGAGGAGCGGATATCGACGAAGAGCTGGTGAACAAGGTGTTCCGAGCGGCCCATTCCATCAAGGGAGGGGCCGGTTTCATGGGGCTGACGAACATCAAAGAGCTTGCTCACAAGATGGAAAACGTACTGGGCATGATCCGAAGCCGTGAGATGGTGCCCAACCCGGAGATTGTCAACATTTTGCTGCTGGCCTCCGATGCCCTGCGGGACCTGATTGGAAATGCAGTAGAAAGCAATGATATAGACGTTTCCGAGCATATTGAAGCCTTGATTGCAGTGGCGGAAGGGGCACTGCCTGATGAAGGAAAGGAGGCCATCAAAAAGACAGTGGACATCTACTTTCCTGACGGGACAGTGGCCTTTACAGTGGCGGAATATGACATCCTACAGGCCAGACAGGGAGGAAAATTCGTCTACCTTGCGGAATTCGATCTCATCCATGATGTTCACGAAAAGGGCAAGACCCCCCTGGATGTGCTTCGGGAGCTGGAAAAGACCGGTCTCTTGCTGGAAAGCAGGATCGCCATAGAGGGTGTTGGGACCCTGGAAGACGGCGAGCCAACCAACCGGCTGCCGTTCTTGGTCCTGTATGCGACCTTGCTGGATCCTACAGTGGTCAACACCCTGTTTGAGATCGATGAGCAGCGCATATTCAAGCTGGGCGAAGATCTGACCACCCGGCCCATAGGGCTGGAACCGGGAACCGAATCCGGGGCGGCACAGGAGGCGCCCGGCCCATCCGGTCCTGTTTCTGAAGAACCCGTGGCCCCTAAACCGGTGGATGCCCCAACGCAGGCCTTGCCTTCTGAGTCCCGGGCACCTGAACGCCCCGAACCGGAGGACGGTTCTGCTGAGAGCCGGGCAACTCAGCCGAAGGCAGCGACACAAAACAAGCCCACGCCCAAGCAGGTACGCCCCAAAGCGAAGTCCAAAACGAAAGAAGCCGCAACCAAGGGACCGGAGGCGGAAACCAGCCTCCGGGTGCACGTAAGTCTCCTGGATACGCTTATGACCCTGGCCGGAGAACTCGTTTTGGGCCGAAACCAGCTCCTTCAGGCCATAGAAGCCAGGGACATGCGAACCATTCAACTGGGCGGCCAGCGCCTGGACCTGATTACCTCCGAACTCCAGGAGGCGATTATGCTGACCCGCATGCAGCCCATTGGAAATGTCTTCAATAAATTCCAGCGGGTGGTCCGGGATCTGGCCAGGAGCCTCCAGAAAGAAATTGAGCTTGTGATCGAGGGCTCCGAAGTGGAGCTGGACAAAACCATTATCGAAGCCATCAGCGATCCGTTGACCCACCTGGTGAGAAACTCAGCCGACCACGGAATCGAGATCCCGGATGAACGTATCAAGGCCGGCAAGGGCGCGGCCGGCACCATTCAATTAAAGGCTTTTCACGAGGCAGGCCAGGTGAATATCGAGATCACCGATGACGGCCGTGGGATCAACGGGGACAAACTTGCGGCCTCCGCAGTCTCCAAGGGCCTGATCACCGAAGAGCAGGCCCGAATGATGTCCGACCGAGAAAAGGTAAACCTCATCTTCCTGCCGGGATTCTCCACGGCTGAAAAGGTTACGGACGTGTCAGGCCGCGGGGTCGGCATGGACGTGGTCAAGACCAACCTGGACAAACTGGGCGGCGTGGTGGACATCGAGTCGGAACCCGGCAAAGGCACCAAGGTCCGTATCAAGCTTCCTTTAACCCTGGCCATTATTCCGAGCCAGATTATCACCGTGGGAAATGACCGCTACGCGATTCCTCAGGTGAACATGGACGAACTTCTCCGAATTCCGGCTTCGCAGATCCGGGACCGCATCGAAAAAGTCGGAGATGCCGAAGTGGTCCGTTTGCGCGGGCACTTGTTGCCTTTGCTAAAACTCAGCGAGGTGTTGGGCGTTGCCCCAACCTATGTGGATCCTGAAGACGGTACGCAAAAGACCGACAGGCGGCGAAACATCGCGGACCGGCGGTGCGTCAAGAATCCGGTGGAGGCCCGAGACGATCGGGCGGGAGAAGGGGCCGAACCGGCACAGGAAACCGTCTCGGGCGAAAGGGCCGACCGGCGGAGCCTGACCGAACGACGGTTTCACGCGGAGAGTGCGGTCAACATCGTGGTGGTTTCTGCAGGGCCGTTGAAGTACGGGCTGGTGGTAGACAGACTGCATGATTCAGAAGAGATCGTGGTCAAGCCTCTGGGCCGCCATCTGAAGCGGTGCAAGGGATACGCCGGCGCGACCATCATGGGCGATGGCCGGGTGGCATTGATTCTGGATGTCGGCAACCTGGTTCAAATGGCGGGTCTGGTTTCCGTCGAAGGGACGGAACGGGCTGAAGAGATGGCCAGAAAGGCCGCAGAGGCGGTCAAGGCGAGAAAAGACATGCAGTCTCTTCTGATATTTAGGAGTGCTGAAGATGAACAGTTTGCCGTCACCCTCAGCCAAGTTGAACGCATCGAGAAGGTCAAAGCTGCCGACATCGAAAAACTGGGCGAAAGGCGCGTTATGCGGTATCGCGGCGGCAGTCTGCCGTTGTTTACCATCGATCAGGTGGCTCAGGTCAAGCCCCTGGCGGACCAGGAAGACCTGCTGGTTATTGTGTTTATTGTCGGCGGAAGAGAAGTCGGGCTTCTGGCTATCGGGCCGGTAGACGCGACGGAGGTGAGCGCGGAGGTAGACGACACCACGCTCAAGCAGCCGGGCATCATGGGCTCGGCCATTGTGGGTGACCACACTACCCAGTTCGTGGATGTCTATGCCATGGTGGAGACGTTGCACCCAGAATGGTTTGAGCAACAAGATGTGTGTGACAAGGAGAGCGGCGAGGCTCCGACCTTGCTTATTGTCGAGGACTCGAACTTCTTTAGAAACCAGGTCAAGGGATTTATGGAGGAGGCAGGATACCATGTCATTGAAGCTGAGGACGGCGTGGTGGCATGGAATATCCTGGACGAACAGGGCGAGGAGATATCGCTTGTGGTCACGGATATCGAAATGCCCAACATGGACGGTTTTGTCCTGACAAAAAAGATCAAAGGCGATGAGCGGTTTGCCGGTATGCCCGTGATTGCCTTGACCACTCTGGCCGGCGAGGGCGATGTGGCCAGGGGAAAAGAGGTTGGGATTGATGACTATCAGATCAAGCTGGACCGGGAAAAGCTGATGGAAAGCGTTCGAAACCATCTGGTTGAACTAACCGGCCGATGATGACCAGATCTTCCCGGGTACGGTGACAACAGGCAGGCCCGGCGAGGGTGATGAAGACGGCCCGGTTTTTATGATGAGGAAAGGCAAATCATGGCACACGCAAAACAGGACAGAAAGAATGCCGGTGTGGTCGAGTTGACGACCTTTTATGTGGGAGATGCCCTGTGCGGCATGGACATCCTGAATGTCCAGGAAATTAACAAACACATGGAGATGACCAAGGTGCCGCAGGCGCCTGAATGCGTGATGGGGATCCTGAACCTGCGGGGTCAGATCGTCACCATCATCGACCTGGGAAAAAGGCTCGGACTACCCCCCACAGAACGGACCGGAGACAGCCGCAATATCATTGTTAACTCGCATGGAGAACATATCGGGTTGAACGTCCAGCGGATCAGTGACGTTGTGCAGGCAAACTGGGACGAGGTGGAGCCCCCGCCGGCCAACATCGGCGGGGTGCAAGGCCGGTTCTTTGAAGGGGTGTACAAGACGGAAAACACCCTGGTCGGGATCCTGAATGTCGAAGAAGTCCTGAAAGACGAAGAAGAGGCATAAATCCCCCCGGACCGGGTCGAATACCCCGGGCCATGAGGCGCCTTGTCGCGTTTATTTGGGCCGTTGTGGCAATACAAGCGCGAAAACACGGGATGCAATCCATGAAAGACGACAGTTTGTTACGGGTCTTGGTGGTAGACGACACCATCGTGTATCGAAAAATCGTCAGCGATATTCTAGAAGAACTCCCTGGGGTGGAAGTGGTGGGGGTGGCTCACAACGGCAAGATTGCGATGTCCAAGATCGCCTCGCTCAAACCGGATGTTTTGACCTTGGATATCGAGATGCCCGAGATGAACGGGCTCGAAGTCCTGGCGCACATGAGAACCGAGGCCCCGGACGTAGGGGCTATCGTCTTGAGCACGCTGACCCAAAAAGGCGGGGACCTGACCATGAAGGCCCTGGAACTGGGGGCCTTTGATTTTATCACCAAGCCTGAAACCGACAGCATGGCGGAAAGCAGGGAGCAGGTTAAAGGAGCCATCGCCCCAATGCTTCAAGCCTTTTCGCGTCGCCGGGAGGTGCAGAAGATCCTCAGGGGAAAGCTACGGGCACCCACGGCCCCAGTCGGCGCTGCGGGGTCGGTTCATGGCTCCGAGGCCATGGGTCAGCACATAGCCACGCTTAGCGAGAGACGCCATAAAAAGTCTGAAATCGTGGCAATCGGGGTATCCACCGGCGGCCCCAACGCTCTGGCCCAAATGCTGCCGCGGTTGCCCGCAGACATCAATGTTCCCATCCTGATTGTTCAGCACATGCCGCCTCTTTTTACCGCGTCATTAGCCAAAAGCCTTGACGCCAAGTGCGCTATTACCGTGAAAGAGGCCGATGACGGTGAAGCCATTGCGCCAAACAAGGCGCTCATCGCCCCCGGCGGAAAACAGATGAAGGTGGTGGCCGGGCTTGACGGCAGCACCCGCATCGTCAGGGTAACCGACGATCCTCCTGAAAATAGCTGCAAGCCTTCGGTGGACTATCTGTTCAGGTCAGTGGCCTCTCATTATGTGGGACGCGCCACCGGGGTGATCATGACCGGCATGGGGGCGGATGGTGCCAAGGGCATGGCATTAATGAAAAAAAACGGGGCGGTCACCATCGCCCAGGACGAGGCGACCTGTGTGGTCTACGGCATGCCTAAAGAAGCTGTTGAGGCCAAGGCAGTGGACGTCATTGCTCCCCTTGGGAAAATAGCCGAAGAGATCTCGCGCACTGTGCAATAGGCGCTTTTAAACGACGAAGCGCGAAATCGCCGATGCGAGTTCAACCTGATTGTTGTGTTACAAGACCACGGTGAAGGCCCTGCGGCCCTGTGATCCGCTTTACAGGCAAGGGTTACCGTTCACGGATAAGCCGGATGGAAAAGATTAAACCAGAAGAATTTGAAGTCCTGACCAAATACATTCACGATATCTCCGGCATCCTTTTGGACCAGAGCAAGGCGTACCTTCTGGAGACCCGACTCGGCAGTATTGCCGAAGAGCTGGGGTGCAGCTCTTACAAGGAACTCCACCAAAAGGCGATCCTGGACCCTACCAAGAAGGTCAAAGCAAAAATTATCGACGCGATTTCAACCAATGAAACGCTCTTTTTCCGAGACAGCACCCCGTTTGATCTTCTCCAGCACAAGATTCTGCCGGAGCTGATCGATATGCGGACCGCGAAGGGATCCAGCCTGCTTCCGGTTCCCATCCGAATCTGGAGTGCGGCCTGTTCCACCGGCCAGGAGGTCTACAGCATCGCCATTGTGCTCAAGGAATTGTTACCGGACCTTTCCAAGTACAACATCAAGTTGCTTGGTACGGATATCTCAGATGCAGCCATCGCTCAGGCAAGCTACGGCGCATACAACAAGTTCGAGATCGAAAGGGGGCTTCCGCCTACAAAGCTTCGGAAATACTTCATCCAGAAAGGAAACACCTGGAAGATCAAAGACGAGATCCGGGCCATGGTCAATTTCAAAAAGGTCAATCTCATGCAGCCCTTTCGGGCGCTGGGAAAGTTTGACGTGATCTTTTGCAGAAACGTGGCAATCTATTTCAGTCTGGAGGACCGGAAAAAACTCTTTGATAGACTCGCCGATATGCTCGACACCGGCGGGTCATTAATCATCGGATCGACCGAGTCATTAACGGGCATCTGTTCACGATTTGAACCGCTTCGGCATTTGCGAACCATATTCTATCGGGTCAAGTCATAGTGCAGGAAGGAAAGACATATATTGAGAGCTTTGCACAACCCACTGCCGAGCGGCTGGGTGCGCAAAATGTGGCCCTGTAAGCCAGAGCAACGAGTTTTGCAAAGGTCTCATATTGTCACCCGTACAAAAGGTGATCCGTGAATACGGATTCCGCCGATAAAAATGCTGGCCCGGGATTTTTGCCCGAGCCTCAAAGACACCAATTGGGATGGGAGCCCTATGCTTTTAAGGAGGTGCCAAAATGTGGCGTAACATGAAATTGAGTGCAAAACAGATGGGCAGTTTTTTTATGGTTGCCTTGGTCATGCTTGCCGTGGGGGCGGTAGGATATACAGGTATCCGAAGTATTAACCAGGGCATGCAAAGCGTTATCGAAACCGCGCCGCTGATCGATGCGGCCATGGAAATGCAGCTTGCCGTTGCCAGAGACATGCAGATGCTTATGGAGATGATCGCCGCGGAAGATCAAGACGCCCTTGATCAGGCCTGGCAAGAGCATGAAGGCCTGGTTCAAACGTTCGACCGTTTTGGAGAGGCCGTTTTGCACGGAGCGGACACGGAAAAAGGCCGATTCTATGCGGCCAGGGACAACCGTCTGAAAGACATTGTTCGGGCGGCTCAGACATTTCATGATGAAAGTTTTCAACCCCTGATCAAGAAGGTCTACGAATTTATGCGCGAAGATCCGGACCGATACAAAGATGAGATCAACGCCCTTGATGATAAGGCTGATGCGGCTGGGGAAAAGATGATGAAAATGCTTGCCGGCATAGAAGACGCTGCGGGAAAGGAGATTGCCCGTGCGCAGACCGGGGCGCGGCGTGTCCTGTCGCAAACCCAGACGGTACTGGCCGTCGCGGTGGCAATCGGTTTTGTAGCAGCCATCCTCCTCGGGCTGTTCCTGACTAGAAGTGTGACCAGGCCGGTCTTTAAAGCGGTGCACCTTGCCGAAAGGATCGCCTCAGGGGACCTCTCACAGACCCTGGAGGTGGACCGGCGTGATGAGATCGGAGCGCTGATTCAGGCCCTAAATACCATGTCCGCCAATCTTCGGCAAATGTTTGACGACATCTCGCGCGGGGTGGAGACCATCACGTCGTCTTCTACCGAGCTTTCAGCCATTTCCCAACAGATGTCTTCAGGGGCCGAACAGACTTCCGTAAAGTCCAACGGCGTGGCTACGGCCGCAGAAGAAATGAGTTCCAACATGTCATCTGTGGCGGCCGCGGCTGAAGAGGCCGCCACCAATGTCGGCATGGTGGCCACGGCCGCCGAAGAGATGACCGCCACAGTTAGCGAGATTGCCCAGAATTCCGAAAAGGCCAGAACCATTACAAACGAGGCGGTCTCCGAAGCCAGCAGGGCCTCGGACGGGGTGGATGAGCTCGGTGCAGCGGCCGAAGAAATCGGCAAGGTCACAGAGACCATTACGGACATTTCTGAGCAGACCAACTTGCTGGCCTTAAACGCTACCATTGAGGCGGCCCGGGCCGGCGAGGCCGGCAAGGGCTTTGCCGTTGTAGCCAATGAGATCAAGGAGCTGGCCAAACAGACCGCCGAGGCCACGGTAGAGATTAGAAAAAAGGTAGAGGGAATTCAGCAGTCC
>JAFDGP010000319.1 GCA_019309245.1 Deltaproteobacteria bacterium
TTATCCAGCTTTGCGACCTCGTTGGTCAATATTTGCTCAGCCAGCTTCTGGGTCAGTCGTTTCATAATGTAGTCCTTCCCTGATGTGTAGAGGCAAGCCCAAAAGCCTTGCCGATCTCAATGGCCGTGCCGCAAATCCGCGGAGAACGTGGCTCAGAAAAAGAGGCCATTTATGGGTTGGAAACTAGCGGATGGCTCCAGTGTTTGTCAAGACGCTGTAACGGCTTGGTCAAAAAAGGGTTGAAACCACGGCTCGACAGGTGTAAGAGGCTGAAAACAGGGTATCCTGGGCGTACAAGATTGCTTTGAGCGACGAGATCGGGGAAAATTGCCCTATCGATGAGGAAAAATACCCCGGCAGTTGGTTTGGGCATAAAAAAGGCCTTCGGTCATGAGGGAATTTCTTTTCATAATTTCAACATGTTATTCCAACAGAAGACAATGGGATTGCTGGTCAAGTTTGGCCCGTATTTTGCTAACTGAAAATCCATTTATACCATGCGCCTCCCCGTTTATTGTGAGGGCAAACACATTACGATTGTAGCCACAGCCCGGGATCGGGTTGGGCGTTTGTGGCTGAAATGGCTTTCCCCGTGTAGCGGTCCGGCCTTAACGGTGGGCTACGGCCGCTGATTCAAAAAGGCCGATGCAAGCCGGTAGAGGTGCCGGCTCGGCTTGGTTTTCTCCGGACCCCTCAACTGGAACAGCAGATGTTCGATTTCAACCGCAGGAAACAAACCAAGAAAGAGGAGGATTCCCATGGCACTTGATCCAAGGCAATACAAAGACTGGCAGATTTCGGAGGATGCAGAGAAAAAGATGCCGATGCCGGACGAGTGGAGGGATAGATTGGGCCTGGAAAAAGATGAGGTCCTTCCCATGGGCAGGCTGGCCAAACTGGATTTTCTCAAGATCATCCATCGATTGAAGGACAAACCGGACGGAAAATACATTGAGGTGACCGCGATTACCCCAACCCCTTTGGGAGAGGGGAAAAGTACCACCTCGTGTGGACTTATGGAGGGCATGGGAAAGCGCGGGGTCAACGTCGGAGGCGCACTGAGACAGCCTTCCGGTGGGCCTACGATGAATATCAAGGGGACGGCTGCCGGCGGCGGGCGTGCCTTGCTGATTCCAATGACCGAGTTTTCTCTGGGGCTCACTGGGGATATCAACGATATCATGAATGCGCACAACCTGGCGATGGTGGCCCTGACGGCCCGCATGCAGCATGAACGGAACTATAACGATGAGCAGCTTCAAAGACTTACAGGCATGCGGCGCCTGGATGTGGACCCGACACGCGTTGAGATGGGATGGATTAGATGAACAGCTTCAAAGACTTACGGGCATGCGGCGCCTGGATGTGGACCCGACGCGCGTTGAGATGGGATGGATTATCGACTACTGCGCTCAGGCCTTGAGAAATATCATCATCGGTATCGGTGGTCGCTACGACGGGTTTACCATGCAGTCGAAATTCGGCATTGCTGTGGGGTCTGAATGTATGGCAATCCTGGCGATTGTCCGCGATCTGGCCGACCTCAGGGAGCGACTTGATCAAATTACCGTGGCATTCGACAAGAGCGGAAAGCCGGTGACGACCGGGGATCTGGAGGTCGGCGGGGCCATGACGGCATGGATGCGAAACACGGTCAACCCGACGTTGATGTGTACGGCCGAGTACCAGCCCTGCATGGTTCACGCCGGACCGTTTGCGAATATCGCGGTGGGCCAGTCCTCGATTATCGCCGATCGTATCGGGCTGAAGATGTTCGATTACCACGTGACGGAAAGCGGCTTTGGGGCGGATATCGGTTTTGAAAAATTCTGGAATGTGAAATGCCGGTACAGTGGTTTGACACCGCATGTGTCGGTGTTGACTACAACGATTCGGGCCTTGAAGATGCATGGCGGGGGGCCGAAGGTGGTGGCCGGTCTGGCTTTGCCCGAGGAATATACCAAAGAAGATGTGGGCCTGGTGGAAAAAGGGTGCGCGAACATGATTCACCATATCAATACAGTCCGAAAGGCGGGGATCAACCCGGTGGTCTGTATCAATTGTTTTCACACAGACACCGAGGACGAGGTCAAGGCGGTACGCAAAGCGGCTGAAGCTGCCGGTGCGCGCTGCGCCAAATCCACCCATTGGGCGGACGGCGGGGACGGCGCCCTGGAGCTGGCGGATGCGGTGATTGAGGCCTGCGATGAACAAAACAAATTTCAGTTTCTTTATCCCCTGGATATCAAGCTGCGCGATCGTGTCGCTCTGATTGCCAAGGAGGTTTACGGCGCCGATGGCGTGGCCTGGACGCCGGAGGCCGAGGCCAAGGCGAAAATGCTGGAAAGCGACGCCAAGTATGATGACTATGCCACGATGATGGTGAAAACGCACCTGAGCCTCAGCCACGATCCGGCTCTGAAAGGGGTGCCCGAGGGATGGACGTTACCGATTCGTGACGTGTTGATCTACTCAGGTGCGAAGTTTTTGTGCCCGTGTGCGGGCATGATCAGCCTGATGCCGGGTACGTGTTCGAATCCTGCTTTTCGGCGGGTGGACGTGGATGTGAATACCGGGAGGGTGACGGGACTATTTTAACATCGACCCGTAAGGGTGACGGCTTCGTAAAAAGTCCATCTGCGGCGTACTTCCATGTAAGCCTCATTCCACAAGATTCGCGCGTCTTGCATCTGGTCCGCCTCAGGCGGATTACTGTGCCGTTGGTTTTGACGGCTTGTTGCGAAGTCATCAAGGGTAAGGAGGGTGATTATGGCGGCAAAGCTCATCAAAGGGACGGAGATTTCCAAGCAGATTCGCGAACAAATCACCAAGGAAATCGAGGAACTCAAAGAGAGGCACGGCGTAACCCCCGGTCTGGCTACGATTCTGGTAGGCGACGATCCGGGCTCCAAGGTCTACGTTGGACAAAAGGAAAAGGCCTGTGGGAAGCTGGGCATCTACTCGGAAAGAACGGACTTGCCTGCGAATACCTCCGAGCAGGATGTCCTGGCCCTGGTTGCCAAGTGCAATGAAAACCCAAACCTTCATGGTATCCTGGTACAATTGCCGCTGCCAAAACATATCGATGCCACCCGGGTTATCGACGCCATCAATCCGGAAAAAGATGTCGACTGTTTTCATCCGGCCAATGTGGGAAAGCTGGTGATCGGCACGGGGCGGTTTCTTCCGTGTACACCGCATGGAATTATGGAGTTGTTGAGGCGCTCGGGTATTGACACAGCAGGAAAACATGCGGTGGTGGTAGGAAGAAGTAACATTGTGGGCAAACCCATAGCAAATCTGATGTTGCAATCTCCCCCCGGAGGAAACGCCACCGTAACCCTTTGTCATACAGGGACGAAGGACCTGGCAACTTATACCAGAATGGCAGATATCCTAATCGTGGCAGTGGGTCATCCCAAGACAATTACTGGCGATATGGTCAAGGAAGGGGTCGTGGTGATTGATGTGGGGGTTAACCGGATTGGCAAAACCCCTGAAGGAAAAGCCATTCTGGCGGGTGACGTCGACTTTGACTCAGTTCAGGAAAAGGCGGCTGCTATTACTCCTGTTCCGGGAGGAGTCGGGCCTATGACCATAACCATGCTGATGAAAAACACCGTGGAGGCAGCAAGGGCAACGTTAGCGTGAACCGCGAACCGTGGATCGTGTAATCCGGATCCGGCCAACAAAGATGTCCGAGGCGTGGATTCCGAATAACGTATTTACCGGAGGAAAACGGATGGCAAGAAAAATAATCCCATTCACGAAGCCCGAGTGTCCTGGCATTTTTTGTGAGGCCAGCACCTGTGTTTTGGAAGAAGCGGCCCGGGATGGCGTTAAGACCTATGTTCAGCGCATGGAAGAGCGTGCCATTCAGCCTTGCCTTTTTGGGCAGGGTGGCACCTGCTGCCGGAACTGTTCCTTCGGCCCGTGCATGATGATTGATGATGTTCCGGAGTCGATTGGTATCTGCGGGGCCACTCCGGCCACGGTTGCGGCCCGAAATTTCTCTCGGATGGTTGCTGCAGGAGCCGCGGCCCATATGGATCATGGGCGTGAGACAGCCTTGACCTTCTTGGCTGCTGCCAAGGCAGAGGCGCCTTTTGAGATCAAGGACGAGAAAAAGCTCCATTTCTTGGCAGAGCTATACAAGGTGAAGACGGATGGTCGCGGCAAAAAGGACATTGCTATTGAACTGGGGGAAAAGGTCCTTGCTGAATTTGGCCAGCAGGAGGGCGTCCTGGTGATGCTCAGCCGGGCGCCGGCAAAGCGGCAGGAATTGTGGAAAAAGCTGGGCCTGCTTCCGCGGGGGGTTGACCGCGAGGTTGTTGAGATCATGCATCGCACCCACATGGGGACGGAGGACCAGGATTACAAGAATCTGATTTTTCAGGCGACCCGCTGCGCTCTTGCAGATGGATGGGGCGCGTCGATGATTGCCACCGAGCTCCAGGACATTATGTTTACTACCCCTGTGCCTCTTCGAGCCGTGGTGAATCTTGGCGTCCTTTCTGAAGATCATGTGAATATCGTGATCCACGGTCACGAACCCCAGGTCCCGGAGGCCATGGCCATTGTGGCCCAAGAGCCGGAAATCGTGGCAGCAGCCCAGAAGGTGGGGGCAAAGGGCATCAACCTGGCAGGCGTGTGCTGTTCGGGAAATGAGGTATTGATGCGCCACGGCGTCCCCATTGCAGGCAGCTTTGTTCAGCAGGAAGTGGTCCTTGCCACCGGGGCGGTCGAGGCAATGGTGGTCGATGTGCAGTGCATCATGCAGGGCCTGGCGGAGGTGGCCAAATGTTTTCATACCGAGCTGATTACCACATCGCCGAGGGCTCAAATTACCGGAGCCACTCACATCGAGTTTCATCCCGAGCATGCACTTGATGCCGCCAGGGCGCTCACGCTACGGGCAATCGCAAGGTTTGAAAAAAGAGGAACGGCAAGAATCCCCGATCGCAAGATGGATGTTGTGGCAGGCTTTAGCCATGAGACCATTAACCATATGCTGGGTGGGACGTTTCGGGCTTCCTATCGGCCCCTGAACGACAACATTATCAACGGTCGCATCCGCGGCGTGGGCGCGGTAGTCGGATGTGACAGTTGTCGTGTGGAGTCCGGGCTGGTACATACAACGGTTGTCAAGGAACTCATCGCCAACAACGTGCTTGTGCTGGTGACCGGATGCGCTGCCACGGCCTGCGGGCGAGAGGGGCTCTTAAGACCTGAGGCTGCAGAACTGGCAGGTCACGGTTTGAGAGAAGTCTGCGAAACCGTGGGCATGCCACCTGTTTTGCATATGGGTTCCTGTGTGGATAATAGCCGAATACTTATCGCGGCAACAGAGATTGTCAAGGAAGGGGGGCTCGGTGACGATATCAGCCAGGTCCCCGCCGCAGGATGTGCGCCGGAGTGGATGAGTGAAAAGGCCATATCAATCGGCCACTATTTTGTGGCCAGTGGCGTCTTTGTCGTATTCGGCAGGACCTTTCCGACTACGGGAAGCAAGGATCTTACCAACTTCCTATTTAAAGAAATAGAAAACCTGTACGGTGGCCGGTGGGCAGTTGAATCCGACCCTAAAGAGATGGCACGGATGATGATCGAGCATATCGAAAAAAAACGTGAAGCCTTGGGGATTCAGGAAAAGAAAGAGCGAGTTCTTTTTGATATGGCCATGAGGCGGGAATTGTAAAGATGGGAG
>JAFDGP010000320.1 GCA_019309245.1 Deltaproteobacteria bacterium
GGATGGAACGTGCCGATTGCAGAACAGCGGGTCGGCGTCTTTGACGATTACCAATGTAACCCTTGCCGGTTCAAACCCGGGCCGTTTCCAGATTTTAGGCGGTGGAGGAAGCGGCACGGTATCTGCGGGCAGCCACCGGGACATTGACGTGCGCTACCTGGCCAATGCAATAGGCACGCACGATGCGGTGGTGCGTATTGATTTTGAATACGATGGTCTTGCGTCCCAGATTGATCTGCCGTTGGCCGGAGAGACCCTTTCCACACCCTTGGCGCAACTCTGGCTGGATGACGAGCTGATTGCCCAGGAAACAACACCGGGCTCTGATCCGGGCGTCATGACCCTTTCAATTGACCACCCGTACAGTGCCGATGGCGGCACCTATGGGGATCAGACTTCCACCTACAATCTCAAACGTGGCTCCACCTATGTGATCGTTTCCGATTTTGGGGGCAGCGGCACGGGCCGGTTGTTAAAGAGCCGTCAGCGAATCCTGGATGCGTACCGGGATTCCGGCCTGTCCGACACTTCCAGGCAGGTGTTGTGTGAGACACTGAATATCATGGGCCAAACCTGGATGGAGGAGACCACACTCAATACGAGCTTGCTGTCACAGCTTTCCGGGGTGATTTCCATTAGGCACCATCGGTTCGGCATCACGGCCCAGGAAGCAGGCTATTATGTGGACGTTAAGACACAATTGGTGTCAAATATTTCCAGGCATACCGGCACTTCAGCAGCAGACGCGTGTTTCAGGGCGGAAAACCACCTCATGAGTGCTATGGAACACGGGGTGCTCGAACAGTTGCAGGTGAACCGGCCTGCGGCATCCACTGTGAAGCTGCTGCAAATCGCCAACGCCCAAGGAGACAAGGTCTTCTGGGTGGATGCCGACAACTACGCCGCGATCGAACCCCAATTGTCCGGCTACAGTGCCCAGGACAAGCAGACCTTTCAAACCAGGGTGATGGATGATGGGCAGACATTGATCCTGCCGGCCGACGGCCAACTTGTGCTGGAGCAATGGCAAGGCAAGGGTTACATTGAGTTTGGCCCCTCCCCAGGCGGGACCACCCATGTAGGCATGATCATCGGCGGGGATTACTATGGGGGCTATGCCGCCTTTATGGGAAATGCCGACCCGGAGGATGTGGTAAACGATTTTCACCCGGAACTCAAAGACCCTGCAGAAGTTGCGCGTCCCAAGAGCAAGGAGCCGGTGGATATGGTCACTGGCGCTTACCTGTTTGAACATGAGGATCTTTCCATGGGCGGGGCCGAGCCCTTGGGGCTGCACTTCAAGCGATTTTACAGCAGCAACAACCGGAATCAGGAGTTCACACTACGTCACGGCTGGACCCACAATTACGATGTGTATGTCAGCATCCACAGTGACGCAGAATCGGGGTTGGGCCTGCGCCAGCCTGTGGATGCAGCTGCTTTGATCACGGCCTCGATGGCCACCCTGGAGCTGATGGCCGATGAGCCGGATATAAAGGACTGGATGACTTCAAGCCTGATTGCCAAATGGGCCATGGACCAGCTTACGGATAATGGGGCCAGTGTGCATGTGGCCTCTGACGTGCTGACCTACATTAAGTTGCCCGACGGGTCGTATAGCGCGCCTCCAGGGGTGACCGCAAAACTTGTAAAACGTTCAAACGGGCAGTTTCGTTTGAAAAAGCGCTTTGGCATTCTGATTGACTTTAACGCTGATGACAAAATCAGTTCCTGGCAAGACGCTGATGGGAACACGATGACCTTCACCTATAATGCGAACGGAAAAAAGCTTCTGCGCGTGGAGGATGCCTTTGGCCGCACCCTTAACCTGGGATATACCAATGGAAAGATCACCTCGGTGTCTGACTCTGCTGGCCGGTCTGTGTCGTACGGTTATGGAGACCAGAACCTCATTAGGTACACGGACCCTGAGGGAAACAAGTGGCGTTACGGCTATGACAGCGGCCATCGGATGACCAGCCTGACCGATCCGCTGGATATCGTCACCGCCACCAACACCTATGACGCCCTGGGCAGGGTGGCCACCCAGACCGTGCCGCGGCAGGGTGGAGGAAGCGCCACGTACAACTTTTATTTTTCTGATTTCAGGAACATTGAAGAAGATCCTGACGGCAACCAGACCATTTATTACCTTGACGACAAAGGCAGGACCATTGGCCAAGAAGACCCCCTAGGCCACAAGAGCGCCATGGCCTATGACGGCCAAAACCATGTGATCGAGCGGACCGATCCCAGGCTGAATACCACGAGCTTTGTCTACGACGGCAACCATAACCTGATCAAAACCATTGACGCGCTCACATACGAGACAACCAATACCTATGATGCCCAGTTCAGGCTGACAGGTGTAACCGATCCGTTGGGTCACCGCACCCATTTTGCCTATGACGCCAACCATCATCTTATCACGACCAAGGTTTATCCGGAGACAGGCCAGACGATTAAGACGAGTGCTACCTACAACCATCCCAACGGGCTTAAGGATACCTCTACGGACGGTCGGGGCACGGTGACCACCATGACCTATGATGCTTACGGCAATCCGGATACCACCACCGTGGGCGCGCATCCGGCTGTAGACTACACCTATGATCCCATTGGCCGCATGATCAGCCTGACGGACCAGGTGGGCTCTGAGACCACGTTTGTCTATGATGATCGGGGTCTTTTGGAAAGTATCACAGACCCTCTTGACTCGACGACCAGCTTCACCTATTATGACGACGGCAGGCTGTACACAAAGACGGACCGTAACAACGACACGATCACCTACACCTATACGCCGAGCGGCAAGACAGACACGATTACCTATCCGGATTCCTCCACCGTGGCCTTCACCTATGACATTCGGGACAACCTGGTTCAGATGGACGATTGGATCGGGACCACCACCTACATTTATGATGAGGCCGACCGGCTGATTTCCATGACCGATCCTCATGGCTTTGTGGTGTCCTATCAGTATGATGAGGCGAACAACATCACCCAGATCACCTATCCGGGCAACAAGACAGTTTCTTACACCTATGATGCGTTAAACCGCCTTGAA
>JAFDGP010000321.1 GCA_019309245.1 Deltaproteobacteria bacterium
CCAGGCCAATGATGCCAAGGGTCTGTTCGTACAACTCTGTGCCCACGAATCGTTTCTTTTCCCACCGTCCTTCCCGAACAGAGCGCGCCGCCTGGGGAACGTGGCGGGCCAGGGCGAGCATCAGGGCCATGGTGTGCTCTGCCGCCGCCATGGCGTTGGCTCCAGGCGTGTTCATTACCAGGATGCCCCGCGCGCTGGCCGCCTCGATATCAATATTGTCTACTCCGGTTCCCGCCCGTCCGATCACTTTGAGCCGTTCGGCCTTGTCCAGCAGGTCCTGCGTGACCTTGGTCCGGCTTCGAACCACCATGGCATCGTAATGGCCGATATTTTCAGCAATCTGTTCGGCACCCCACTGCTTGGGTGCATCAACGCGTATGCCTTGAGCGGACTTCAACAGGTCCAGGCCGCTATCATGAAGGCCGTCACAAATAAGAATCTTCATGGTCTTCTCCCCAAAAGGGTTTCATGGATACGGCCGCCCAAAGGTCTCGCCTCGTTGCCGACTTTGAGGTGCGTGCCTCTTTGCCCACGGCCCTTGCTTGCCTCGATAAGAATCGGTGAAAATGAAAACCAGCCCGGATTAGCCCAGATAGGCCCGTCTCACCTGTGGATCAGCCAGTAGTGCCTGAGACGGGCCTTGAAGCACCAGGGTGCCATTTTCCAGGACGTATCCTCGTTGGGCGAACTTCAGGGCCAACCGGGCGTTTTGTTCCACGAGTAAGATGGCGGTACCCTCTCGATTCAG
The DNA here is from genome assembly GCA_019309245.1 of Deltaproteobacteria bacterium. Lineage (GTDB taxonomy): Bacteria > Desulfobacterota > Desulfobacteria > Desulfobacterales. The sequence goes on from JAFDGP010000321.1 coordinate 749, forward strand.
GTCTTCAAGGGCCTCGAACATATTTGTCATGAGCAGCGGGGCCAGCCCCATGGACGGCTCGTCTAAGAGCATAACCTTTCTGCCGCTCATAAAGGCCCTGCCGATGGCCAACATCTGCTGCTCGCCGCCGCTCAGAGTGCCGGCCTTTTGTGTCTTTCTTTCCGCCAGCCTGGGAAAGATAGAAAAAACCCGGTCCAGGTCCAAAGCGATGCCTTTGCGGTCCTTTCTGGCAAAGGTCGCCAGGGTGAGATTCTCCATGACCGTCAGGTTGCCGAACAGCCGCCGCCCCTCCGGCACATGAGAGATGCCCAGTTCGCTGACCACCCTGTCTGCCGGGTACGCGAGCAGGTCCTTTCCCATGTAGCGCATGCCGGTGCCCGGTTCAACAGGCACAAGCCGGGAGATCGCCCGCAATGTCGTGCTCTTGCCCGCGCCGTTGGCGCCGATAATGCACACGATTTCTCCTTCATCTATTTGAAACCCGATTCCGTGCAGAGCCCGGATATTGCCGTAAGAGACGCGCAGGTTATTTACCGTCAACAGCATCACACCACCGCCTCTCCATCACCATCTTGAGCCGGTGTTCTATAAGAAAAATAGCCAGACCCAGCGTCCGGTGGACCGTACGAATGATCCGCATCATCTGGGCCAACTCTTCCGGGTTCATGCCAGCAGTGGGTTCGTCCAAAAGCAGGATCTTGGGCTCTGTGGCCAGGGCCCTGGCCATCTCCACCCGCCTTTGAGCACTGTACGGGATATTCGGCACCATCTGTTGGGCAAATCGGCCGTTGCCGACCATGTCCAGCAGGCCCCGGGCCTTTTCTTCAATGGCGGCTTCTTGCCTGCGGCACCGTCCCGAACCGAACAAGGCACCCACCAAGCCGTAGCCGAGCTTTGAGTATCGGGCCATTTTTACGTGGTCCAGCACGGTCATGTGCCGCCACAATCGCAGATTCTGGAACGTGCGACTAATCCCTCTGGCCGCGATTTCATAGGGCTGCAGGCCCACGATGGATTGTCCTTCGAACAGGATCGCGCCTTCCGTGGGCCGGTGGATTCCCGTAATGAGATTAAAGATCGTGGTCTTTCCCGCACCGTTGGGCCCGATCAGCCCGCAGATTTCCCCGGACTCGATTTCCAGGTGGTAGTTATTGACCGCCCGCAGTCCGCCGAAATCGTGGCTCATGTCTGTAACCTTGAGCAATGCCATGAGGTTACACCTGTTCCCCTTTCCCGTCCCTGGGCCTGATAATGCGCTTGACGTCGAAGTCCCGAAAGGCGATCAGTCCGGTGGGACGGTAGATCATGACCAGGATCAACAGCAGGGGAATGATAATCCACTTAAAGATTTCCAGCGGACGTAAGGCCTCGCCCAGCAGACTGAGGCTCACCGCCCCGACAATGGAGCCGTAAACGGAATTGAGCCCCCCGAAATAGACCATGGCCAGAACCTCAGCCAGCTTCTGCAAACCGAAGGTGCCGGGATTGACATACCTGAGCACATGGGCGAACAGCCCCCCGGCCACCCCCGCCCAAAACGCACCGAACAAGAACGCCACCACCTTGGTCTTTCTGGTGTTTACCGTCATGGCTTCGGCGGCCATCTCGTCGTCCCGGACTGCGTTCAAGGCCTTTCCCAGGGTAGAGCTTACAAAGTTATGAATGACCCACACACAGGCCACCGTCCAGAAAAACACGGCGGGCAGAGTCGCCCAGTTCGGATGACTGCTCAGTCCGCGGGGTCCCCCAACGACCTCAAGGTTTTCGATGGCGCTTTTGACAATAAACATAAACGCCAGCGAGATAATGGCCAAATAGTCTCCCCTGGTCCGAAAAGAAGGCACGGCAATGGCGAGCGCCCCCAGGGCGGCCACGCCTCCACCTAAAAACAGCCCAAACGGAAAGACAAAAGACCCGAGCGCCGGGGGCAGCACGGCGGGGCCGAACACGCGGTCATTAGCAAAAAGCCCCAGCGTAAACACGGAAGCGGCATAAGCTCCCAAGGCCATGAAGCCGGGATGTGAGCAGGAAAATTCTCCCATATAGCCGTTGATGACATTCAGGCTCAGGGTAAGCATTACGGAAATCAGGGTCAGTCGCAGGGTCAGGTCTCGGTAGGCACTCAGGTCGGACCACATCTCCAGGATGCCATAAAGCAAGGCGAGATGAAACAACACGGGTAGGACCACGGGAAACCGCAGCAAGCGGGAGGCGATTCGGTTTGTGATCGGGGCGCTCACGCGGGCCACCACACACGCCGGGACCACATAGACAAGCAATACGAAGGTCGCGGCTGCTGGAATCAACAAGGGCTTTTTGAGCATGACCACACATCCAAAAAGAACCGGGACCCGCGGCATGCCGAGTAGGCCGGCCAGTTGGAAACCGACAAGGTGCTCTACGGTAACGGCGGCGAGTCCACCCAGGAGCCACCCTAAAAAAGGGACCTGAGAAAAGGTGCTGCGCATCACATCTGCGAACCGAAAAGGTCGTTGCACGGATACGTTCCCCTGAATTATAGACGATATAAGGGATTAGGGCCAATGCTCATCAACGTATTATAGCCTCAGCCGCGCGCTGTAAGGTTCGCCGAAAAAGCCGTGCGGCCGAAATACCAGAATGAGCAGGATGATTGAATAGGCAATGAAATCCCGCAACGTAGACGGAAAGATCATTGCCACGAAGATCTCTATGAATCCTAACAAGAACCCGGCCAGTGTGGCTCCCAGCACTGAGCCCCTTCCCCCGAGAATGGCGGCCACAAAGGCCTTCCACCCGAAGACGATTCCCATGTAGGGGTCCAAGACCGGATAGGCCACGGCGAACAGGATCCCGGCGGCTGCTGCCAGGGCGGAGCCCAGCGCGAAGGTCATGGCAGCGATGGTATTTAACGGCACTCCCATGAGCGGGACAACGACGAAATCAAAGGCCATGGCCCGCATGGCCATGCCCCACTTGGTCCTTCGTACGAACTGGTGGAGGCCGACCATGAGGGCGATCGAAACAACCACGATCATAATTTTTTTGTTGGTAACGTACACCCCGCCGATGTCATAGGTAACAGAACGAATCAGGGGGGGGAAGCTGATCCGCCTGGCCCCCAATAGGGCCAGATTCGCGGTCTCGAGAATAATGCCGATCATAAGTCCCGTAATTGCTGCGGATGCCCGGGGTGCGTCGCGCAACGGCCGGTATCCGAACCGCTCCACCGCCATACCCACAAAAGAGGTTAGAAACATGGATATCAAGATGGTGAGGACCAAAACCAGCCAGTGGGGCAGGGCAACAGCACCCGCGGACGCCAACGCCGTTAAACCGGTGGCCACCCCGAAACCGATATAGGCCCCTACCATAAAGATGTCGCCGTGGGCAAAATTGAACAGCATCAGGATGCCGTACACCATGGAGTATCCCAGAGCGATCAAGGCGTAGAAGCTTCCCCATTGCAGGGCGTTGACCAGATTTTGGAAAAAGAACGTCATCATTCAGGGCCTAGGGGCATACGGACTTGTAGAACTCAAAGGCCCCCTTGTCGCTGATCCGAACGATGACCGCGCACTTAAG
>JAFDGP010000322.1 GCA_019309245.1 Deltaproteobacteria bacterium
CACCGGTTGCCGAGTTTGCCTTAAGATGCGAGGCGGTGGGCGTGCCGACGTACTGTTGACCTTCAAGCGCCCACCAACAAAGCAGATCCGGTAAAATCGGCATCCCCGAAGGGCGCAAGGCACGAAAGATTGAAAGCACGAGATAAAAGAGATTGAGATTTTCGTGTTTTCGTCCTTTGCGCCCTTCGGGCTTGAGAACAGCACGTGTTTTGCGGCTTGACGCCTTGAGAACAGCACGTGATAAATTTTTTTGGTTCCGGCTCGTTACGCCACCCATGACATAATTCTTCTTGACAGAGATTCAACACGCCCGTAGCGTTGAAGTTTGGAAAGTGCGATGGGATTAAGAGGAGAAGACCGGACATGAGAGGAGGCAACAGGATATCTCGTGAAAAAGCATTGGCCCTGGTCCTGGAGCGCGTGCACGCGGTGGAAAGCGTGACGCTCCCGCTGGATCAGGCCGTGGGGCATGTGCTGGCTGAAGATGTCTATGCGGGCCGCACGCTTCCCCCTGAGGACCACGCCGCCATGGACGGATATGCGGTGCGCAGCCGGGACACCGTCGGTGCTACTGCGGATCAGCCGATCAAACTGGGGGTGGTTGGAGAGATTCATCCCAGCACGGCCGGCTCGATTTCCCTGAGGCCGGGGGAGTGTGCGCGGATTTTGACCGGGGGGACCTTGCCGGCCGGTGCCGACGCTGTGGTCAAAGCGGAAGAAGCCTGTTTTGATGGGGATCAGATAGCAATCCGTGCGCCGGCACGCCCCGGTCAATATGTCTCCAAAAAAGGAAAGGATGTGCAAGAGGGTCGCCTCGTTTCAAGCAAGGGATCGGTGGTTACGCCCGCGGCCCTGGGGCTTCTGGCGGCCTTGTGGTGCAAAGAAGTGGTTGTCATTAAGCCGCTGCAAGTGGCTCTGTTGGCCATCGGAAACGAGCTTGCCGGCCTGAAAGACAGCCCCGTTGAGTCCAGAATCGTGGCCAGCAATTTGTACATGGTTTCAGCCATGGTTAGACAGCTCGGGGCAAGGGTCTCCCTGAGTAAGGTGACTCAGAATAACGTGGGCGCGATCATGCGCGACCTTAAAGCAGCCCTCCAATGCGATATGGTCATTACCTTCGGCGGGACCTCCAGAGGAAATTCCGATTTAACCCTTTCCGTGATGAAAGATATGGGTGTCCGGGTGGCCTTTTCAGGCGTGGCCATGCGGCCCGGCAAGGGCACCAGCTTCGGCCTTCACGGAAACACACTGGTTTTCGCCCTGCCTGGAACCCCGAGTGCGGTGTTCTCAGCTTATTATACCTTTGTGGTCCCGGCCATTGGCGGACTCTTGGGCCTTGGCCGCAAGGCGCTGTGTACGGTCCCGGCGGTATTGGAAAAGGACGTGGACAAAAAACCGGGCGTGGAACATGTGGTTCAGGTTCGGCTGTCCCGAAAAAATCGCGGCTGGCAGGCCATGCCGTTGACCGCACCGGACCTGTCCGGCCTTTTAGCCATGAACATGGCCGACGGCCTGATCCGGGTGCCTCGGCAGACCGGACGCTTGGGCAAAGGGACAGTGGTCCGCGTTGAATGGCTTGCCCAGGCCACACCCGGTGCAATTCCCCCCTGCGAGGCATCGGCGGCCAGCGTTGGGTTCCCGTTGCATCCCCCGGTGGTTTCCATCGTAGGAAAATCCGACTCGGGAAAGACGTCGTTTCTGGAGAGGCTCGTGCCCGAACTTACGGCAAGGGGCTACCGGGTCGGGACCATCAAACATGACGTGCATGGATTCGAGATCGATCATGAAGGAAAAGACTCCTGGCGTCACAAACAGGCCGGCGCGTCAACAGTGGTCATTTCATCGCCGGCCAAGGTAGCGGTGGTGAAAGATGTCGACCGGGAAAAAACCATTGACGAGCTGAGCAGGGCATACTTTGAGAGCGTGGACATTATCCTCACAGAGGGCTACAAGAAAGAAGATCAGCCCAAAATCGAAGTCTTCAGAAGTGCAGTCCATCGCGCACCGCTTTGTCAGGACGATGACCGCCTGATCGCCATGGTCTCCGATACCCATCCCGGGTGTGAGGCCCCCTGCTTCGGCCTTGACGACGTTTCCGGCCTGGCTGATTTGCTGGAGCAAAGGTTTCTGGCCGGCCCAAGGCCTGCCGGGGCATGACACCCCCGCTATCGAGATCGAGAGTCGCCCGTGATCTTTCGGGCTTCTTTTAGGTCTTCCGGCGTATTAATGTTGAAAAAGGAGTGAAGTTGCGGGTCCACGGCCCTGATGGTGGACTCAGGGACCTCTTTGACTCGGACCGTGGGAAAAAAGGTGACGATCCTGGGGTCCCGGGTCTTTAATTGGCGTTCGATGGGCCGGAGGCATCGTTTTGAATAGAGAGCGCACAGGGGCTGGCGTCCTTCCTGGGTGGCGGGTATGACAACGTCCCACTTAGGTTCCAGCGCGTCGAGCAGACAATTGACTACCTTCGATTTGACAAAGGGCATGTCACAGGCCGTGACAAAGATGTATTGCGAGGGCGCATGAAAAAGGCCGGCATGGATACCGGTCAGGGCGCTGCGTACCGGGATCAGGTCTGTGACGATCGCGAGATCCCAGGCCAGATACTCGTACGGGGTGTTGGTGACAAGCGTCAGGCCTTCAAAGCAGGCTTTCATGGTGCGATAAAGGCGGTCCAGGATCGGCTCGCCGTCGATTTTCAGAAAGGCCTTGGGCTTGCCGCCCATGCGGGTGCTGAGTCCTCCGGACAGAATCACGCCTGTACAGGGGGGTGTCATGGGCCTCCTTGTTGTCTTTCAGGGGCTCGTCTTCGCTGGAAGCATGCCTTGAATCCCCGTGCCTTTGGGGTGGCAGAATTGATGGTCTCTTTTTCATATCTTACTCCTGTGCCGTTGAAAAAACAAAGCCGAAATATATTCCCGGATCCACCGGGGGCCCCCAAAATCCACCGCCAAAAAAACGAAGATCGGACTCTTATGGCATGATTGCAGCGTGTTGAACAAAAACGCTGGTTGAAACCCTTCACTTGGCTTCAGCGTGGGCAGATCCATTTTA
>JAFDGP010000323.1 GCA_019309245.1 Deltaproteobacteria bacterium
AATTTCGACCCCCGGTAGGCAACCCCCCGCATTCGTCCCTTTTGTTGCTTTCGATATTTGACCTTTTTCGGACTTAACATAACCCATTACCCCTAAGCAGCCACGGCCTTGTCTTTTTTCAGGATTTCACCGTGAAATATCCACACCTTGACCCCGATGACTCCGTAGGTCGTCCGGGCCTCTGCAAACCCGTAATCAATATCGGCCCTGAGGGTATGAAGAGGAATCCGACCTTCTTTATACCACTCTGTTCGCGCCATCTCGGCCCCTCCGAGCCGACCGGCGCAACAGACCTTAATCCCCTGGGCGCCGAAACGCATGGCCGACGCCACGCTGCGCTTCATGGCCCTGCGAAATGCCACACGCCGAACAATCTGCAGAGCCACGTTTTCCGCTACCAGCTGCGCGTCGACTTCGGGCTTTCTGACCTCCTGAATGTCGACCACCACTTCCTGAGGAACCATCTTTTCCAGGTCTTTTTTCAGAATCTCGATTTCGGACCCTTTTTTCCCGATTACGATTCCCGGGCGCGCCGCATAAATCCGAAGCCTGATCCTTTTGGCCCACCTTTCGATTTCGACCTTCGAAATCCCGGCATGGTATAGCTTTTTCTTCAGAAACTCTCGGATTCTCCAATCGTCTTCAATAAACTTGCTGTAGTCCTTCTCGGCAAACCATCGAGAATCCCATGACTTGATGACACCGAGCCTGAAACCGATCGGATTGACTTTCTGTCCCAAAACAGCCTCCTCCGTTTCCTATTGTTCAGCCAGCACGACGGTAACGTGACTGGTCCGCTTCAAAATCCTGGTCGCCCGTCCCATAGCCCTGGCTCTGAAACGCTTCAATGTTGGGCCCTGGTTGACCGCTATGGTGGCAATCGCCAGGCTGTCGACATCGATCTCAGGTTCCTGGTCCGCATTGGCGACCGCGGAACGGATGACCTTCGCCAAGATTCCGGCCGATCGCTGCGGCATAAACCCCAAAAGGTTCAAGGCCTCTTCCACAGACTTGCCTTTGACGGCCATCGCCACCTTTCGAACCTTGGTCGGGGAAATCCGCACATATTTGGCTGTTGCTTTGACTTCCATGGCTCTATCCGCTATCCTCGTTTCCCTTTCAGCCGTGTCTTCTTATCGCCCGCATGCCCGTAAAAGGTCCTCGTCGGCGCGAACTCGCCAAGTTTATGCCCAACCATGTCTTCCGAGATGAAAACCGGGATGAACTTTTTTCCATTATGCACCGCCAGGGTCAATGAAACCAACTCCGGCACGATCGTGGAACGCCTGGACCATGTCTTGATGACCTTACGACTCCCGGTTTCCTGGGCCGACAGAGCCTTTTTCAAGAGCTTCGGTTCGATATAGGGACCTTTTTTTAATGAACGCGGCATATCCTCTCCTGTCCAATGGCATCTATTCGCTTGTAAACAATCACAACGGGGCAGCACTTAACAAATCCCGGTGCATAACCCTTTTTCTATCGGCGCCTGACAATATACTGATTGCTCACCTTGTCTTTCTTTCGGGTTCTGTAGCCCTTTGTAGGCTTGCCCCAGGGTGAACACGGGTGTCGTCCTCCTGATGCCTTGCCCTCTCCGCCGCCCATGGGATGATCCACCGGGTTCATGGCAACGCCTCGAACTTTGGGCCGCCTGCCGAGCCAACGCTTTCGGCCGGCCTTGCCGAGCGAGATGTTGGCATGCTCGGTGTTTCCCACTTGTCCGACCGTCGCCCGACAGTCTATCAAGATCATGCGAACCTCTCCGGAGGGCAGCTTCACCTGGGCATAGCGCCCCTCTTTGGCCATCAATTGCGCATAACTTCCCGCGCTGCGGACCAGCTGGCTCCCCTTGCCCGGATAAAGCTCCACATTGTGGATGTGCGTTCCCAGCGGGATATTTCGAAGGGGCAAAACATTGCCCGGCTTGATATCGGCGGTCTCGCTTGACACCACCCTGTCTCCCACACCCAGAGTATTTGGAGCGATAATATATCGTTTCTCCCCGTCGACATAGTGAAGCAATGCGATCCGCGCCGAGCGATTCGGGTCGTACTCAATGGACGCGACCTTCGCCGGCACGCCTATCTTGTCCCGCTTGAAATCAATCCTGCGATACCGCCTCTTGTGGCCTCCGCCCCGATGTCGTGCCGTGACGCGGCCGTAAACATTGCGGCCGCCACGCTTTTTTAAGGACTCCAGCAGGCTTCTTTCCGGTCGGGTGGTGGTAATATCCTCGAAGGTATCGTACGTCTGAAAGCGACGTCCCGGGGATGTCGGTTTTGTCTTCTTCAGTCCCATGTTCCTAGCCCACCATCATAAAATCCGTCTTTGCAAAAAACATTTCAAAAAACTCCAGGCCTCTAGACCCCCTCGAAAAACTCCACATTTTCCCCCGGCGCAAGGGTCACGACCGCCTTCTTCCAATCCTGCCGCTTTCCAAGAATTCGACCGAACCGTTTGGCCTTGCCCCTCATCTGAATTGTCCTCACCCCCCGGACCCTGACATTAAAGATCTGTTCTACGGCACGGCGGATCTCCACCTTGTTCGCCTTACGCGCCACCTCAAAGGTAAGCTGGTTCATCGCCTCTTTTTGGAGGGTGCTTTTTTCAGTAATAAGGGGGCGTTTCAATATCTCGTACGGCGTCATGACAACAGCCTCTTTTCTATCCGGTCGATGGCCGGCGCCACCAAGACAAGATTCTTGAACTTCAACACATCATAGACATTCAAACCTTCCGACCTCAAGACCTTGGCATTGGAAAGATTTCTGGCGGAAAGCTCAATATTGCTGTCCTTGCCGTCGATAACCACCAGGGCCTCCGGCATGTCAAGGGCCTCCAAGACCTGCGCGAACCGCTTGGTTTTTGGGCTCTCCAGTTCAAGCCGATCCAACACCCTCAATGTCTGCTCCTGCAACTTGCTGCTCAGGGCCATCTTCAATGCCGACTTGCGGACCTTCTTCGATACCTTGTAACCGTAACTTCTGGGCTTCGGGCCGAAAACGGTTCCCCCGCCCCGCCATAGTGGC
>JAFDGP010000324.1 GCA_019309245.1 Deltaproteobacteria bacterium
CGCCCAGGGACGCTCCGGCAACATTTTACGATGTTTTTGCATGCGGTTGATGCACCTGGGATATGAGAGCTATTTCGTCGGAGACACGATCACCCCTCCTGTCGGGCCGGGGGATGTAGCCTTTCTGCTCTCGGGCACGGGTGCTACCCGATTTACGGTGGAAACGGCTCGAATCGCCCGAAAGCATGGAGCCAGAACTTGCGGTATCGTCGGCACGAACGATTCAGCCCTGGAGAAGGCCCTGGACACGATAGTCATGGTGCCCGGCGGGTCACGTGCAGACGGGACTCGGGGCGAGGCGTGGTCCGTCCAGCCGGCGGGGTCTGTTTTTGAGCAAGCTGCATTCCTGTTGCTGGAGGCGATCGTTTTGGAATTGTACCGGAGGCAGGGAAGCGACACAAAGGCCTTGCTGGACAGGCATGCAAATCTCGAATAACCTCTTTATCCAGGTTAGGGTTACGGCCTTTCATTTCAGAGTTTCTTTCATACATGAGTACCAAAGACGAGGCCTTGGTATCAGATGCCGATTTGAACAAAAGATGGAGGCTGGTCTCGTGTGAGCAGTGCAGCCTATGGATTCTAAGGTGACATTATGAAACCGATACTGCAATTGGCCCTGGATTTTGTGGATCTGAGCCGGGCGCTCAAATGCGCCGAGGCGGCTGTTGAGGGCGGGGTGGACTGGCTCGAGGCGGGCACTCCCTTGATCAAGAGCGAGGGTCTGGAGGCGGTCAGGGCGCTCAGGAAGCGTTTCCCCGGGGCTACCATTGTGGCGGATATGAAAATCATGGATGCCGGACGTATCGAGGTGGAGTCCGCGGCCAAGGCAGGAGCCCACGTGGTGGATGTGCTGGGCGCTGCCAGCGATGCCACCATTCGGGAATGCATCCAGGCGGGGAAAAACTACGGCGCCAGAATTGTGGTGGACCTGATTGCGGTAAAAGACCCCGTGGCCCGGGCCGCAGAGATCGCTGACCTTGGTTCGGATTACATCACGGTACACTGTGCCATTGATGAACAGATGGAAGGAAAAGATCCTTTTGCCACCCTGCGTCGCATTGCCCGCAGCGTATCGGTGCCTGTGGGGGTGGCGGGTGGTATCCATTCCGAGACGGCCGCCCTGGCTGTGGAGGCCGGTGCCTCCATTGTGATCGTAGGCGGGGCCATCAGCAAAGCGGTTGACCCGGCCCGGGCGACCGCCACCATCAAAAAGGCCATCCGGGAACAGGCCGCCATTCCCACGACGCTCTTTAAAAGGGTGGCGGGGCCGGATATCCGCGAGGTCTTGAAGCAGGTCTCGGCGGCCAACCTTTCCGATGCCTTGCACCGCGGAGGCGTCATGGCGGGGTTGCGGCCGTTGTATCCGGGGATCAGGCTGGCCGGCCGGGCGCTTACCGTGAGGACCTATCCGGGGGACTGGGCCAAGCCCGTTGAGGCCATTGATCTGGCCGAGCCCGGGGATGTGATCGTGGTGGATGCTGGGTCCGTGGGCCCAGCGATTTGGGGAGAGCTGGCCACCCATTCGGCCATCCAACGCGGTCTGGCCGGTATCGTGATCGACGGGGCCATACGCGATACCTGGGACATCGTACAATTGAAATTTCCCGCATTCTCCCGCCTGATTATGCCCAATGCCGGTGAACCGAAGGGCTTCGGTGAGATCGGTGTACCGGTCAGGGTGGGAAACCAACGCGTGGAGACCGGCGACTGGATCCTGGGGGATGACGACGGGGTGGTGGTCCTTCCCAGGGCTTTGACCACGGAGTATGCAAACCGCGCCATGGATGTCCTGGAACGGGAAAATCGGATTCGCCAGGAGATCAAGGATGGCAGCACGCTGGCCAAGGTGACGGAGCTGCTGCGCTGGGAAAAAGCCTAGAAGTCAGTGAGAGCTTTGCACAACCTCCTGCCGGCAGTCAGGTCGTCTTCCCTCAAGGCGATATGATCCAAGCCGATCCTTGCGAAGGGCCGTGCGAGTTCATCGGCATATCGCCTTTCGGCAAAACGACCTGACTGCCGGACGGCCGAGCGCGCAAAATGTTGCCCTGTAAGCGAGAGCAACGAGTTTTGCAAAGGTCTCTCAGTGGTTACAGATCCTTCGTAGAAGATGCCCGTTGCTTTTTGCGTTGGAGCCGGGCGGCCTTATTTCTGGCGGTTGTGACCAGCGTGGAAGTAATCACATAGCCGGATATCGCCACTCCGATTCCCGTGATCAGCCCGCCTACCGTGAGCGAGAGCAGGGCATGCCTGCCCGCGTGCCAGAAGGCTTCCCATGACGGATTCGCCAGAAAGCCGGCCTTAACGGGATATCCCAGGAGCATGGCCCCGAGCTTGTAGTTGAGCCAGTAGATAAACGGTGCGGTGGCCGGGTTGGTGAGCCAGACCGCAGCCGCAGCTGCGACCTTGCTGATTCTGAAGAACGCGGCGATGGGGATCACGATGGCCATTTGAAATCCCATGGTGGGGCTCATGGCTACGAACAGGCCCAGGGCGGCGCCCCAGGCGATCTGGTTCGGGCTGCCGTGAAGCCGGACGAACCGGTCATAAAACCACCGGGCAAACCGTTTGATACGATTGGGTCCCGGGCTGAATAGTTTTGCCCGTCCTTCCGCAACCAGGACGGACCATTCCGGCCGGGTCTCTGCCGCGTGATCCCGCCTGCGGGGGGGGTGTCCCTGTGACGATTGTTCCATGTCCGCCGATCTGAGTGCCAGCGCTGCACCACCCTCAGGCACGACCTCCGCCTGAGGGGCCGAGGGGGCTTCGGGCATCATCCTTAATCCTCTTGGGTTTTTCAATCCTGCGGCTTCATGCCTGGAGGCCACAGGCTATTGATCTTTACCAGATGCTATTTACCAGGACCTTGGGATAAACGCCATGGGTTTTTTCGGGTTGCCTCCCGGTGCCCCCGGATCCACCGGTTGCCGAGTTTGCCGGAGATGCGAGGCGGTGGGCGTGCCGACGTACTGTTGTACTTCAAGCGCCCACCAACAAAGCAGATCCGGTAAAATCGGCAACCCCGAAGGGC
>JAFDGP010000325.1 GCA_019309245.1 Deltaproteobacteria bacterium
AAATTGGCAGCCTAAGCCCAAACAAGCAATTCTATCCCAAATTTATGCAACGTTAGGGTTATGGAAGCCATTTAATAGTGATTATTTTTTGTTTTTCGAGTGTTTTGAATTCTGGGTCTCCTGTTAGAAGGGGACAGTTGTTGATCATCGCCAATTAAGGCATAACCATCCAGGACATAACTATTTGGTCCGGGCAACTCTCTTGTCCTCCCTTTTTCTATCGCGTTTTTTTTCCTTCAAATATGATTTCAATATCCCAGAACCTTTCAGCATTCCTCGGGCCGCCACAATCGGATCCTCAGACTCAGGTACGATCAAAATGCCTTGATCCTTTTCGATCCAGCGAATCGCTGTGTCCGACCGTATCCCATATTTTTCCCTCAGTCTTTTGGGAATGACAACCTGTCCTTTTGATGTCACCTTAGATGATATGGTTTCCATTTGTTTTGCCCCAATAGCAAGAATTGATTATAGCTTGAGACTACACCGCAGGTAAGAAATTGTCAATTACGTTTTCTTACCAGATAAGACCTCGGAATCGATCTGATACGTAGGCGCACTACCGGCAAAAGCGACAGGCCTCGCCAAGTGATGCCAGCCCCGGGTCCCTCCCCACGCAGGATTTTAAAATAACAGGTAAGTCATGAATCTTCTTGAATTCTCCGAGTCTCCGATCCATCACCGGACCACTCAACATTTTCACGATTCAAAAGCAAATTATCAAAAAAAGCCATGTTGTTTATGCAACATTAGGGTTAATATAGTCTTGTAACCATTCTTCTGCCTGGCGGTTGGCGTCTTTTATGCAACGATATCGAAATACGCCCCGGATATACTTTCTCGGGCAAATCCAGTCGAAAAAATCCCACAACTGTGAGATCCGGTCATAGTAGCTCTTGTCCGGCGTAAAACAGAAAAGTGCCTTGTCCGCCTCCTCAAAGGTCTTAAATTTTTGGATACTGCCCATGCTATCTTCACCTCTCACTGGGACGCGCCATTATCGTCTTTCTTCTCCAACCTACGCCGCTCAATCAGTTCTCGCAAAAACCTTGTAACATTGATAGGATCCATCCTGATAAAAATGTCTATGTCCTCGGTCGCTCGTGGCAGACCATGGAAAATGACAGCCACCCCCCCAACAAGAGCATATTCCACATCTTTCCTCTCAAGCGCTTCAAAGATCCTCATAAAATTCCGGAATCTTTCCATCGAAATTCCTTCTTACCACTGTCTTTGAAATCTTCTCTCAAGTTCCAGATATCGCTTGCGAAAAGGCGAAAAATCAAAGTATTGCTTCAGGATCTTTACCTGAAAATCAGCTCTCAGATTTTGCAAAAACGAAGAGATGTCACGAATCACCCGCTCTCTTTGTGAAGTCTCAAGTATCTTTTTTTTCTTATTCATAAGTCAGTTTATAGTACATAATCGGGCGGGGATAAAGCCCGATCCTACAGTAGGCAACCACGAGACGTCGTTGAAACATTGACTTGCTTGCCTTTGTATCATTCAAAAGTTCAGGCGTTTTCTAACTCTCAAACCGCAGCTTCAACATTTTCAAAGGGAGTTTTAGGGGTCGCATCTTAAATATGAACGATTCGCTTCTGGGCGGCCATCAACCCCGGCCCTACCCTTTCGGCTCAAACGCAACTTCGTTATTGACAAACGGGTTTTTGTTTAGTATGAATTTTATATTCTGAAATACGGAGGCCTTAAATATGAAAGTGACTGAGCGTGGTCAAATTACGATTCCAAAAGCGATTCGCGATCGGTTCGGCTTTCATCCCAACATGGAGGTGGACCTTGTAGTCACCGAAAAGGGCGTGCTGATCCGAAAGAAAAGCCAAGCCCAGCACCCGGTGGACCGGGTATTCGGGGTGCTGGGCCGTCCGTCCGATACGGATCGCTACATCGACGAGGTGCGCGGACGATGATCACCGCTGTAGATACAAACATACTCCTGGACGTCTTTTTGCCTGACAAGAAATTTGCCGAATCCTCCGCAAATTTCCTGAAACAGGCGTATAATGAGGGAGCCTTAATCATATGCGACATCGTCTATGCTGAACTCGTGCCTCAATTCCGCGACAGGAAGAAACTTGACCAGACCCTGGCGACAATTAATGCATCATGCTCTTCTCTAGACCCGGACGCAGCCTTTCTGGCCGGCAAACGATGGTCGGAGTACAGACGGGCCGGGGGAAAAAGAAATCGCATTATCACCGATTTTCTGATCGGCGCACATGCTCTAACAAAATCGGACCGTTTCCTATCCCGTGACCGGGGCTTCTACAAATCCTATTTTCCCGACCTCCGGATCTTGGGGTGAAAACAAGTGTCGCATCTCAAATATTCATTGTTCGGTTCTCGGCGGGCATGAACCCCGGGCCCTGCCCTTTCGGCTCAAAACACAAGACATTTTGCACCACGGAGGCACAGAGGGAGACCTTTGCAAAGCTCTCGTCTCCGTGGACTCTGGGTCTCCGTGGTGAATCAAAAAGGGAAGGTTAAAGGGGGATGCCCCTATCGCGTGACCACAAACCAGGGGTTGGTCAGGTCTTGTTTGTTGTAGCCCAACGGCTCGCCGGTATCATGGCGCAGGACCTGCCCCCCTGCGCCTTCGACGACCATCTGGCCTGCAGCCGTGTCCCACTCCATGGTGGGCCCGAGCCTGGGGTAGATATCCGCCCTGCCCTCGGCCACCAGGCAGAACTTCAAAGCGCTTCCAGCAGAAACAAAGGCCACATCTGCGAATTCTTTCCGCCGCGCCTCGACAAACGCCTTAACCTCTTTGCTCGGATGTGAGCGGCTCCCTACGATCGTATAGGGCCGGGGCGACGGCGCTTGTTCAGGGATTTTGACGGCGCACTTGATGAAATCCTGAAGTCCGGATCCGCTATGGCCCTCAAAGAGTGCCCCCCCCTCTGTTAAGAGGTTTTTGTCGTACAACCGGTAAGCCCCCAAGGCCTTTTCCGCAAAATACAAGGTGCTCTTATCCGGAATCAGCACAACACCAA
>JAFDGP010000326.1 GCA_019309245.1 Deltaproteobacteria bacterium
GATTGACGACAAGGCCTGTATTTATTTCACGGACCAGGAATGTCGCAAATGCGTGGAGGACTGTAAAAAGCAGGCCATCGATCTGACACAGACCGTCGAAGAAGAAACCATCCACGTGGGCACGATTGTGGCCGCCGCAGGCATTAAGCCTTATGATCCGACCGGCCTTTATGGATACGGCGACGAGCGCTTTCCGGATGTGGTGACCTCCATGGAGCTCGAACGCATGATGTCCTCAGAAGGGCCGACCGGCGGACATGTGATCCGGCCTTCAACCGGAAAGTCACCCAAAAACGTCGCCTTTATCCAGTGCGCCGGCTCCCGGTCCTTAAAGGAAGGACAACTTTCCTACTGTTCAAAGCTGTGCTGTGCCAACACCATCAAGGACTGTCTTCTCCTCAAAGAGCATGATCCGGAGCTTGAGATAACCGTTTTTCATAACGGCATCCGCACCAGCGGAAACAGGCAGGAGCGCATGTTCCTGGAAGCCAGAAAGCAGGGCGTGATGTTCGTCAATGCGTTTCCAGAGGTGATGGAGGGGCACATTCTGGCCTTTTCGGATCCAATTCTTGACAAAAACCGATTGATTGAAAAGACCTTTGAGCTCGTGGTCCTGGCTGTCGGCATCGTCCCGACGGCAAAACAGATGTCCGAGGTGTTAAACGTTCCGCTGGGAAAAAGGGGGTTCATCAAGGAAGACAACCAACTGTCTCCTACGGCCACACCCACAAACGGGATCTACTTTGCCGGAGCCGTGGGGTCGCCTTCCGATATCAAACAGTGCATCGAACAGGCCGGCAATGCGGCGGTGCAGGTTTCCAAGCATTTGCAACAGGATTTCGCCGAGCTTTCCCCGGTGATCGCCAGGGTGGATCTTAAAAAATGTACCGGATGCGGCAAGTGTAGCAAACAGTGCCTGTTCGGAGCGATTCGTATTGAAGACAAGGTCGCCGTGGTCACAGAGGCATTGTGCCGGGGGTGCGGTAATTGTGTGACCGCGTGTAAATTCGACGCCATTACGGTAGCCAACTACACGGAGGAACAGATCAAGGCTCAACTCCGGGTCGCCTTGAGGGAACCGGAAGACAAGATCGTGGTGTTCGCCTGTCACTGGTGCTCTTATGCGGGGGCGGATTTCGCAGGGACCAGCAGGCTTCAATACAGCCCCAATACCCGGATCATAAAGACCATGTGCTCCTGCCGGGTGAGTGACAATGTGATCAAATACGCCTTTGCCCTGGGGGCGCCGAAGGTGCTCGTATCCGGATGCCATCCGGGGGATTGCCATTACCTGGAAAGCAATTTGTTCACCGAAAAACGCGTCACAAGGCTAAAGGACGCCCTGTCAAGCAAAGGGATCAATCCAGAGCGCCTGATGTTACGATGGGTTTCAGCCTCTGAAGGACAGCGGTTCGTGGAGGCCATCCACGAGATGGAACGCCTGGAGGTGGATGAAGCCGAGGTGGAGCTCAGCAAGATGATCTTCTCTCAGCCAAAAAAAGCCAAACAGGCGCCACCTTCTGAAAAGCAGGTCGATGTTGCCGTCAACCGGTAACCGTTTTCCAACCTCCGGGACCAGGCTGCCTCCTTCAGGCGGTGGTGCTCCCCTGGCCTTGCGCGCGCGGGCCCTCCTGCAGGACCTCAGGCCGAGGGCCTCAACATCGGCAAAAGGGTGGGGTTTGAACACTACCGGGACAACCCCCAACCGCACAGGAGATATTCGGTATGAAAAGGAGACGCAAGGCGCCGAGTATAGACGCCATGATGAGGTTTTTTCTCCAGTACTACAATATACCGACCAAACAAGACATTGACAAGATCATCAAACGCATCGATCGGCTTGAGGCCCTGATCAGAAAAGACGCCGCAGCCCGCTATGGAAAGTCCAGGGCCGCCGGACGCAAGGCCTTCCCGTCAATGAAGCATCACCCAAAGATGCCCGGGAAAACAACGGCCACCCAGCAACTCATCACGATCATCAAAAGCGTTCCCGAAGGCGTGGATATCCCGACGTTGAAGAAAAAATCAGGGTTTGAAGATAAGAAGGTTCGAAACATTGTCTTCAGACTCTGCCGGCGGGGAATCATCAAAAGGGTTCGCCGGGGCGTCTACGCCCTTCCTTCATCATAATGCGGAATTCTGGATGCCCGCGCGCAAAAATCAGTATGTTCTGCCTCTGAAAGTCTGTACTTCTGCCTGATCTGGCAGCATTACTCAAAAAAGCTATTTTCTATAATGGTAACCGGCCTGTCCAACAAAAGGTTAGGCCGCCATTTGCGACCGTTTGAATTGCCTCTTCTAGTAACCCGCACACAACTTCCTTGCTTGATTTAAGATCACTGGACAGCACTGGGCATTTATTTCTTTTTCTTCTTTTCTTTTTTCAATTTTCGTTTTTCCTTTGGACTAAGCTGGGCCTTTTTCTGTTGTTCCCTTTTGCCTTTGTCTCTTTTCCCCTTATCACCCATATCTGTTTCTCCTTGTTTGAAAGTGAATTGTGCCAGACTGTGGCGGCGAAACCCCGTGTTCGGTCGTAGAGGGTAGCTGATGAAATCGTTTGGCGTCATTGCCAAACGCCTCCACCATGCCCGGAACTTCATCTAAGAACACTTCAGCGAGTTCGTCAGCTGGATTCGAAACAGCATGGCACAGTTTGTTGGCGGTGTCCAGCCTGATGCCGACACGCTGGCCGATTTCTCGGGGGTCAAGGGGTCAACCTACACATTTGATAGAATCAGTTCCTTCGCCATCTTTGCGATAAGCTTTCCCAACTTCCTATCATTCTTTTGCCTTATTCGAATTCTTCTGCTTGCCTGAGTCACCCCTGATTCGCTCACACCAAATCGATTCCCAATTTCCCTTAATTTTTCGCCACTGTAGCGGTGGAAAAAATACAGCTTAACCTGTCAAGCCAGTTTTTCATCTGAATGAAGCGCTGCATTGACGATCTGTTCAATATCATCTGGCCAGGGCCTGTCTGTCATATCTCTTAAAGCCGGA